>JAOUDF010000199.1 GCA_029859385.1 Nitrospirota bacterium | reverse complement strand
CCCATCACGTCGATCATGGCCGACGGGGGCACGCCGTAGCGCTCCATCACCTCGGCGGGACCGTAGACCTTGTCCTTCATGGTGTCGTACATGACGACACGGTCGCTCACCAGCTGTAAAAGGTCCTTGTCGCCGGAGACGATGACGATATCGAAACCGTCGGCCACCGCCTGTTTCGTAAGCGTGCCGATGATGTCGTCGGCCTCGTATCCTGCCATGGCAAGGACGGGGATATTGAAGGCCCGCACCATCTCCCGGATCCGGGGGACCTGGGGCACAAGATCGTCAGGCATCGGTTTACGGTGGGCCTTGTACTCGGCATATTCCTCGTGACGGACCGTCGGCCCTTTTTCATCGAAGGCAATGGCCAGGTATTCGGGCCTCTTGTCCCTGATGACCTTCAGGAGCATGGTGGTAAAGCCGTAGATGGCGTTGGTGGGGAACCCTTTGGAGTTGGAGAGGTTTCTTATGGCGTAGAACGCACGGTAGATGTAGGAGTTGCCGTCGATGAGATAGAGGAGGGGTCTGGGCATGCAGAGGTTTTAGCACGGAAGGGGGGGGATTGCAAGCAGGCGGGCGCTTCGGGGTGAGCGCCGGGTTATCAGTCCGATCGGTCGGATCAGTCGAATCGGACCGATCAGTCCGACAACCCGGCGCCCAATAAGGCAAACAGACTAGTTATCCTGCCCTTTGTCCTCCTCCACGGGAGGTTTGTTCGACTTGCGCTTGAAACCGTCCATACAGACGTACCACGCAAAGGGTATGACTACAATAAATGCTCCTACTATCTCCCAGATACCCATCCTTCTCATTTTGTTTCTCCTTGCCTGTTTTTACTTCGACAGCAATTCTGCTGCCTCCTGATCGAGAAGCCACGTCGCCGGACCGTTTATCGGCTTCACAAGGCCAGCGGGAAACGCTGTTTCATCCCCCTTGTCGCCCAGTATCCGGCTGACAATTTCTGCCTTCGACCTCCCCGAGACGAGAAAGACCACCCGGGCGCCACTATTGATAACCGTCGGCGTAAGCGTCACGCGCCAGCTTTTGAATTTCTCGACATAAAGAGGGACGGCAACCCGCTCGCTCTTCCAGCTTTTTTCACAACCGGGGAAAAGCGACGCCGTATGGCCATCCTCGCCGATACCCAAGAATATCAGATTAAACGCGGGGAGTGAAGTCCCTTCGAAACAGGAGAGAATATCCTCTTCATACCGTCGTGCCGCCTCCTCCGGAGGAAGCTCCCCTTCTATTCGATGGATGTTCCCTTGCGGGATAGGCACTTTCGAGAGAAGGGCGCGATGGGCATTGCCGAAGTTGCTGTCAGGGCTCTCCGGAGGGACACAACGCTCGTCCGCCCAGAAAAGGTGCAGTCGAGCCCAGTCGATCCGGCCGCGGTACTGATCGGAGGCAAGGAGTGAAAAGAGGCGGGCGGGGGTTGAGCCGCCGGAGACCACCACGGAGACATCTCCCCGGCATTCACCCATCAGGCCAAGCAGGAGCGACGCCGCCTCATGGCTCAGCCCATCGAGATCGGGAGTGACCACAACCCGCCCGGTCATAGCGGACGCCACTGGCGCCATGGCCTGCCCAGCAGGGCGTCGACTTCAGCCGGCCCTTCAGAGCCCGAGGTATAATTGGGGAATATCTCCGGCAGGGTTTCCGACTCCAGTTTTTCTATGACCGGCGAGAGGATCCGCCAGGCCTGCTCATCCCCATCCGCACGTACAAAGAGCATCTGGTCGCCCTGCATGCAGTCAATGAGTACCCGCTCATAGGCCTCGAGTCCGGCCAGGTTTTCATAGGAAAAATCCATCAACACCGGACGCAGGCAGTCCCGCGACTCGGGCATCTTCGTCTGAAAGAGGAGGCTGATCCCCTCGTCGGGCTGTACTCTGAGCACCAGCGTATTGGCCGCGATGCTTCCCTGCTGGATGGTGGGGAACATCAGGTGCGGCACCTGCCTGAAATGAATCGCTATTTCCGCCTTCCGCACGCTCAGCCGCTTACCGGAGCGCATCAGGAAGGGGACGCCGCTCCACCGCCAATTGTCGATAAAGACCGCCATGGCGGCGAAAGTCGGCGTAGTCGAATTCTCGGGGATGCCCGGCTCTTCACGGTATGGAGGGACCTCCCGGCCATCAAGCTCCCCCGCCCCGTACTGCCCTATCACCAGATGTTCGTCCAGCCGGTCGAGGGGGAAGGGCCGGACACAGCGCAGGACCTTTATCTTTTCATCGCGGACACTGGCGGCCTCGAAGGATGCGGGCGGCTCCATGGCGGTGAGGGCAAGAAGCTGGAAGAGATGGTTCTGGAACATGTCCCGAATCACCCCGGCCCTGTCGTAATAACCAGCCCTGTGCTCGACCCCCAGCGTCTCTGAAACGGTGATCTGCACATGGTCGATATAACGCCGGTTCCAGAGAGGCTCGAAGATCGAGTTGGCAAAGCGGAACATCAGGATATTCTGGACGTTCTCCTTTGCCAGATAATGGTCCAGGCGATAGATCTGCCGCTCGCCAAAATGTTTCTGAAGTGTCGCGTTGAGCTTTTGGGATGACTCCAGGTTCACGCCAAAGGGCTTTTCGATACAGACCCGGGAATACCCTCTGCTTTCACGGGAAAGGCCGGCCTGCCCCAGATTTTCAATGACATCTTCGTAGATTTTGGGGGGAATGGCGCAATAGAATATCTTGTTGCCGCCCGTGTTGTGCCGCCGGTCAAGACCCTCCAGCAACTCCCTCAACGAACCGAAAAACGCGGGGTCCTGAAACCTTCCGGTTGCGTAATAAAGACGGTCGACAAACTCCGACCATTTATCTTCTGAAAATCTTTTAGGGTGGGCGGCCTCAACGGCCTTCTTCATGGAGGCGCGGAACGACTCGTCGTCACCCTCGTCCATGGCAACCCCCAGCACAAAGAACTCTTTGGCCATATGCCCCTTGGTCATCAGGTTATACAGGGCGGGGATCAGCTTTCGCTTCGCCAGGTCGCCCGATGCGCCAAAGATGACAACAGCGCAAGGGTCGGGCACATCAATGGTACAGGTCTCATCGGGGTCCAGCATCGGCGTACACTGCGCCGATTCGCAGAAATCCTCGGGGTTATTCGCGGTCACTGTCAATCCTTTCAGATAATGATGAAGAAACTACTTCTTTGCGACGCGGTGTCCCCCGAACTCGTTTCTGAGGGCTGCCAGTACCTGGTTCGAATACGCCCCCCCTTCGCGGGAGGCAAACCGCTGGAAGAGGGCCGCGGTAATCACCGGCGCCGGCACGGCGGTCTCAACGGCCTGCTGTACCGTCCATCTTCCCTCGCCCGAATCCTCGACATACGGCTTGATATCCGAGAGGTCGTTGCCGTCTTTAAAGACATTTTCCAGCAGCTCCAGCAGCCATGACCTCACCACGCTCCCCTGGTTCCAGAGGTGGGCGATCTTTTCAAAATCGAGGGTGGAACCGTAGCGCGAGGCCTTCATCAGCTCAAACCCCTCGCCGTAGGCCGCCATCATGCCATACTCGATGCCGTTGTGCACCATCTTCACAAAGTGGCCCGACCCGGCGGAACCGCAGTAGAGATAGCCATTGGGCGGGGCCAGGGTGGTAAAGATCGGCTCGACTCGCGCGCAGACATCTTTTTCGCCACCCACCATAAGGCAATAACCGTTATCGAGGCCCCAGATGCCGCCGCTTACTCCGGCGTCCACAAAATGGATATCCTTCTCGGCCAAGCGGTCTCTGCGCGCAATGCTGTCCTTGTAGTAGCTGTTGCCCCCCTCGATGACCGTATCGCCCGGTTGCAACAGGCCAAGGAGGGTGTCGAGGGCATCATCGACCGGCTTGCCTGCCGGCACCATGAGCCAGACCGTCCGGGGGGCAGTCAGCATGGGAACAAGCGCGGCAATCGAAGCCGCCCCCTTCCCCCCCTCTTTCTCCGCCTCGCGAATTGCGTCACCCGAGAGGTCGAAGGCCACAACCTCATGACCGCCCCTCAACAGGCGCCGCGTCATGTTCAGTCCCATTTTCCCAAGCCCTATCATTCCCAGCTGCATAAAGCCTCCCTTTTCAGGCATCAGTTATAAATAACCGGTTTCAGTTCGTTGGACTCTTTTCGGCATTGGAAAGTTTTTTCTGAAACAGACATACGTAGACATAAAAAAGCCCCGCCAGGGAGAAGGAGGAAGCCTGGCGGGGCTTGTGCTACACCTTAGTCTTTATGCTCAGGTGTGGCGGGGGAATTCTGTTTTCTGTCGCTTACCTGATTTCGCACTTGGCGATCAGGATGTGGCCGGTGCTGCCGCCATCCGTGAGGCAGCGGTCGCCAAGGGCATCTTCGAACTCGGCGTTACCGATGATGTTGGCGTACAATGCGCCGGTTACCCTGTGGTCCACAAGAGCCAGCTCATAAGCATCGCGGTCGATCACGTTCTTGTAGGTCCCGAATTCCGACTGGTCGGCAAGGGCCAGCTCGAAGCCGTCGCGGGTGGCAACGTTCTTATAGGAAGCCCACTGGCTCTGATCCACCAGGGCCGCCTCGAAGGTGTCAGCGTCCATCACGTTCTTGTAGGTCCCGAACTCGGTCTGGTCGGCAAGGGCCAGTTCAAAGCCGTCGCGGGTAACAACATTCTTATAGGAAGCCCACTGG
>JAOUDF010000198.1 GCA_029859385.1 Nitrospirota bacterium | reverse complement strand
ACGTATTTACCGATACAGAAAACGGATCAACCTTACCCCGCCGGCTCCGCCTCTGCATCCAATGCCGCTTCCACGTCTTCCGTTTTTACCGTTGGAAACGCCATCTCTTCCATCTGCTCCAGCAGCGGCGGCAGGGTGGTGGGGTCGAGGGCGGAGATGCCTATGCCGTTGAATCGCTGACAGTAGGAAGCGATGATGCCGTGCTCGACCTGGTCGCTCTTGTTGAAGACAGTGAGGCGCGGGATTTCTGCCAGTTCGAGGTCGGTCAGAATCTTTTCGACCGATTCGATCTGCTTGAGCGCGCCGGGATTGGAGGCATCGACCACATGCAATAGGAGGTCGGCGTCGCGCATCTCTTCCAGCGTGGCCTTGAAGGCGCCGACGAGGTCTTTGGGCAGGTCGCGGATGAAACCGACAGTATCGGTGATGATCACCTCCCGCTCCTTTGGGAAGCGGAGACGGCGAGAGGATGTATCCAGCGTCGCGAATAATAAATCTTCAGTAAAGACCGCGCTGCGGGTAAGGGCGTTGAGCAGGGTCGATTTCCCCGCGTTGGTGTAGCCGACGATGGAGATGATGGGCAGGCCGCTGACGCGACGACGGCTTCTGCGCTGGTCGCGGCTGCGAGTGAGCTCTTTGAGCCGTTTTTCGAGGTGGCTGAGGCGGTCGCGCACGCGTCGCCGGTTGATTTCGAGCTTGGTTTCGCCGGGGCCCCTGCCGCCGATGCCGCCGGTGAGGCGCGACAGGCCGGAGTCCCAGTCGCCGAGGCGGGGGAGAATATACTTGAGCTGGGCCAGCTCCACCTGCACTTTGCCGTCGACGCTGTGGGCGCGACGGGCGAAGATGTCGAGGATGAGCTGGGTGCGGTCGATGACCCGCATGTCGGTGAAGGTGGCGATGGCGCGGGCCTGGGCCGGGGTGAGGTTCTGGTCGAAGATGATGATCCCGGCCCCTTTCTGCTGGGCCATGATGAAGATGTCTTTCAGCTTTCCCTCGCCGATGACGTACTTGGGGTTGATCCGGTCGGGTCGCTGGACCACGTTCTCGACGACGTTTACCTCGGCGGTGCGGGCCAGTTCCTGCAGCTCGGCCAGCGATGACGTAGCATCGTCCCGCCGGTCGGTGGAGACATGCACGAGGATGGCCTTCTCCCTGCCCGGTGTTTCGACGGTGACCTCGACGGTGGCCAGTTCGCTCTCCACCTGTCCCATGAGCGACTGGAAATCGACGTCGATCTGCTGGACGAAGCGGGGAGGGTAGACGGTCCAGTTGTTCCCCTCGCGGTCGGGCGGCGAGATATGGGCCATCTCTACCTTGCCCGGCAGCCCTTCCCGCGTTACGGGAACCATGACCATGGCGTCGAGGCGCAGAAGCGCCATGTCGGTGAGGTCTTCGCGGCTTACGGGCTCGCCCTTGAGATGGGTGTGGATGCAGCGGAGGCCGCGCAGGCGGCGCTGTCCCACGCGGTAGACCGAGAGGTCGGGGATGACGATCCGTTTTTCGTCGCCCACTACCACATGGGTTACGGTACCGGAGCGGTCGACGATGACACCCACCTGCCGCCGGACTTCGGCCGAGGACTCGGTAAGGCGTCGGGCCAGTTCGGGGGTCAGCAGTTCGGTGGGCGGGGTCTTGCGGCGGTAAAGGCTTTCCAGCAGTTTGATCTGGCTGGGCTTGAGACCGGTGGTGTTGCCGTGGATGGTTTTGATTAGGGCCTCCGGACTGGATTATTCACTGAAATAGACCATTCTGCCGCCCTTCATGTGAAGAGGGATGCGGGACGCGGCGTTCCATACCCCGTCCTGAAAAAAGCGTTCATCGACGGCGGCGGAGAGTATCTTTCCGACAAAGGCGTAACACTCTCCCGCCTCGACGGTATCGGTGACCCGGCATTCAAGCCAGCCTATGCAATCATCGATGAGCGGCGCCTTTATGTAGCGGGCGGGCAGTTGCTTGAGCCCTGCTTTGGCAAATTTATCGTCCTTGTGTCCCGACAGGGTACCGCAGAGCACCAGCTGCTCAACCATGGTGTCCGACGGGATGCTGATGCCGAACTCTCCCGACCGGCGGATGAGCTCCGCCGTATGATGCTGTTTCTCGATGCAGACGATCAGCATGGGCGGTTCTTCGCTCACCGGCGTGGCCCAGGTGCAGGTCATGACGTTCGGTTTCCCGTCGCTGTCGGCGGTGGTGATAAAGAAGGCGGCCCTGGGGTGCAGAAGGCGGCAGCGGTCTTCCATTATCACCTTGTGGAACTGTGTTGATGCGGTACTGATGGCGATCTCCTTGTATTAAGCAAACAGGGGAAAATTAGCACAGGGCGGGGTGGGTGTAAAGACGCGATATGGGGGGATTCACCGTCTGAAAAGATCCCCGGGGCCGGAAGGCCGTTATAGACGCGTCATTTAGACAGCTGTGCGATAGCATGGTCAGAGTGGGGCCTGCACTATTGTGGTGAAAGATATTCCTGGGATTTTCCCACTGGCGGTGGCGTGGATAACGGCCTTCCGGCCCCGAGGATCTTCCCAGACGGTAGATTCCGTCGGGCAAAAAAAATCCCGCCGGACTGAGCCGGCGGGGGAATCATCGTTGTTATTCATGCAAGTACTGGCAGAATATGATGATGGAGCGTTCTAGTATCTCACAGGACACATAATAGCGGCCACCATCTCTCCATTCATCGGAGTCTCCACGAGGCAAGGGTCGCCAAGGGCGGCCAGATAGGCCTCGAGGGTTATCACGTTGTTGAACCACCAGTCAACCTCCCGCTGGTTGGCCAGTGCCAGTTCATACCGCTGAAGATCAATGATATTCCTGTACTCCGCCCTCTCGACCTGATGATCGGCAAGGGCTACCTCAAACCTTTCGAGGTCGATGATGTTTCTGTACGTGGGTTCCATCCGGTCGCCAAGGGCAATCTCGAACCGCTCACGGTCGATGATGTTCCTGTAGAAAGGATCGGTTACTCTCCGGTCCGTCAAAGCGGTAATGTATCTCTCCGCATCAATGATGTTTCTGTAGACGGCCCATCCCTCGCTGTCATCAACCAGCGCAGCCTCGAAACGTTCGAGCGTCATGATGTTCTTGTATTCCATCTCCTGTCCGAATACCATCCCTGTTCCCGCGAGCACCAGGAGACTGACTACTGCAATGATTCTGGTTATGTAGGTTCTCATGGTATACCTCCTTTCTGCGGGTTACGTCTATTTGCTACTCCTGATAAGAGTATACCATCTGTCTCTGCTCCCGGGGTTTCCTGCAACAATCATCTTGCTTCAGCCCTACCTATGGGATAGATTGAAGGCCGCGGAGGATAAATGATCATAAAAGAGCTTGTTCTCAAAGGATTTAGGCGCTTTCGTGACGACAAGGTCACTCTTGGGCCGGGATTTACCGTGCTGGCCGGCGACAACGAGGCGGGCAAGTCGACACTGCTGGAAGCGCTGCTGGCGGTACTTTATGCAAGCCCGAAATCGCGGGCGCGCACCGTTGACGAGTGGACAAGCTGGGGGGCGCAGGAGCGGCCCAGGCTGACGCTCCTCTATGAGTCCGACGGCGTCGAATTCAGGCTCGAGAAGGATTTCGAGGCGGGGACGGCCTCTCTCGCCAACACGGCTACGGGGGAGAGCCTGACCGATGAGAAAAAGATAAATAGTGCACTTGCCGAGCAGATCGGCATCGGCGACAGGGACCTCTTTCTCGCCACGGCCTGTGTGCGGCACGACGAAATCGGCGACATCTCTTCGGGCGCCGTGGAGATAAAGGATCGCCTTCAGCAGGTGATGACCGGAAGCCGGGAGGATGTATCAGCTCAAGGGGTTCTCAAGGCCGTCAACGACAAGATTGCCGAGTTAAATCGGGGGATGGAGCGGCCCGCGTCAAAGCCCGGCATGAGGCGTATTCTTGCGGATTCGGTGACGACACTTGCGCAGAAGAGTATCGAGAAGCGGCAGGATGCGGAACGGCATTGGGCCGCGGTGGAATCTCTGTCGCGGACAGAGCAGGAGATTGACAGGATTCAGTCCGAGCTTCAGTCACGGAAGTCGCTGCTGGATAAGAACCGAAGGTTTGTAACGGGACGGGAGCGGCTCGATGCGCTGGGCAGGGAGTTCCACGAGATAGAGTCCAGGCTGGCCCGCATTCGCGAGATAGAAGATGATCGGGCGCGGGCCGTCGGGAGAAGCGCGAACCTCGTTGTCTTCGCCTCCGCGCCGGATGCGTTGGCGGAGATTGCGCGGATAGAGGGCGCCATCGAGGAGTTCCGTCAGACGGAAGAGCTGGAAAAGGCCAGGATGGCCGATGCTCCAAAAAAGCGTGGGGGAGCGGGGCGCATCATTATAGGGGGCATCGGGTTGGCGCTGTTTGCCGCTGGGGCCTACCTCGGCTATACGACGGATCCATATCTTTATCTTGTGGCTGCGGCGGGAGCGGCATTGGCAGGCTACTCTATCGCAGGGTTGTCTTCCCGGTCGGGGGACGAGATACAGGGTCTTGTGCGGATGAGGGCCGAGGAGATGCACTCCAGGGCTGAAGCGGCGGAGGCTGAGCGGCGCGGCATATTCGGCCGGTTTGGCGTCGGGTCGCCGACGGAGCTTCAGGAAGGATATCGCCTTTATCAGGAAGCAGCCTCGGTGCATGATCGT
>JAOUDF010000098.1 GCA_029859385.1 Nitrospirota bacterium | reverse complement strand
CCCCTCCATCTCCACCGGGGCCTATGGTTATCCGCTGGAAGAGGCCGCCCGTATCGCCCTGACAACCATTATTGACTACCTGCACCGACACCCGGACATCAAGCTGGTCAGGATGGTGCTCTTCGGCAGGAAGGCCTTTGACGCCTACGCCGATGCCCTGGCCGGGGTCTCCACATAGGCGGTCCGCACCAGCCCGAGCTCGTACTTGTTCCCCAGGTCGGCGTGATGCGGGGTCAGGATGGCCGAGATGCCGGCATTCCCCACCTCTTCGAGCCTGAACAGGGCCGAAAAGGTGAAAAACCCTTCCCAGACCTCATCTATTCGGTTCATCGAGGCAAAGAGTGAGGTACAGACTTCTTCGCAGTGGAGCCGCCCCACCCCTGCCTCCACCTTTATATCCAGCGGCGATACCGGACCCAGGTCGGCGGTCAGGAGCAGCTCAAGAAACTGCGCGCCGTCCTTCTCCAGCTGCCTCACCTGAATATCGACGATATCGATATAATCCCAGTTTTTCTTGATCCGCGTCTTCCACTCCGCCAGCCCGCGGGCCTTGTCGTATCCGGCCTCGGTGAGGCGCAGCCCCCTGTCGAGGGCCGGAACATATAACTTGCGGACGTAGTCCTGCACCATCCGGTCCGTGGAGTACTGCGGAGTACAGCTTACGATGTTGTTCTTTACTACCTCGAGCCAGCCGGTGGGAATTCCGTCCTTGTCCCTCTTGTAGTAAAGCGGGATTATTTCATTCTCGAGTTTTTCGTAGATGTCGATGCTGTCCTCGTGGTCCTGCTCATCTTCGGAATGGTAGTCCTGGGCCTTGCCGATGGACCAGCCATTCTTGTTCTTGCCGTCGTACCCCTCATGCCACCAGCCGTCGAGGACACTGAAGTTGGGGATGCCGTTGGCCGCGGCCTTCTGCCCGCTGGTGCCGCTGGCCTCCATGGGCCGCCGCGGAGTGTTGAGCCAGACATCGACGCCGCTGACGAGGTAGCGGGCCAGGGCCATGTCGTACCCCTCGATGAAGATGATCTTCCCCTCGAACTCCGGCATGCGGGAGACCTCGTATACCCGCTGGATGAACGACTGGCCGGGCTTGTCGGCAGGATGCGCCTTGCCCGCAAAAAGTATCTGCACCGGCCTGTTCGGATCGCAGAGTATCTTCTTGAGCCGCTCTATGTCGCGGAAGAGCAAGGTTGCCCGCTTGTAGGTGGCGAAGCGGCGGGCAAAGCCTATGGTGAGGGCCTCGGGGTTCAGAAGGCGGTCTACCGCCTCGATCTGCTCTTTTGCCTCCCCAAGCCGCGTCCGGTGATTCTTCAACCGTTTTCTGACCTGCCCGACCAGCTCCGACTTCATCTCTCGGCGGGCCTCCCACAGCTCTTTGCCGGGGATTCCATCGATATGTTTCCAGGTAGCGGGCTCGGCGATGTCCTGTTTCCACCGTTCAGGCAGATAGCGGTCATAGAGGCTCTGAATGGCAGGGTGCAGCCAGGTGAGCGTATGAATACCGTTGGTCACATGGGTGATGGGGACATTGCAGAGGGGCACACCGTACCAGAGGTCGTTCCACATGGCCCGGGAGACATGCCCGTGAAGCTGGCTCACCCCGTTGCTCTGCGAGGAGAAATGGAGCGCGAGGATGGTCAGGCTGAAGAGGTCGGACCCTTCGTTCATCACCCGACGGCCCAGCCTCATGAACTCGTGGCCGGCGATCCCCGACTTTCTGAGGGCGTTTTTGAAGAACTTGTCCATCAAAAAGAGGGAGAAGGCGTCGTTCCCCGCCGGGACCGGCGTATGGGTGGTAAAGACGCTGTTTCCCTTCACCGCCTCGAGGGCCTCGGCAAAGGTGAGGTTCTGGCGCTGCATTATGTGAGAGATCCGCTCCAGCCCCAGAAATACGGAGTGCCCTTCGTTCATGTGCCAGACAGTGGGACGAATGCCCATCATGTCGAGGGCCTTTACCCCGCCCATGCCAAGGAGTATCTCCTGGGAGACCCTCATCTCGTGGTCACCGCCGTAGAGCCTGGCCGTGAGTGTACGGTCTTCCGGGCTGTTGCTCTCGATATCGGTATCCATGAGAAAGAGCGGGATACGGCCGACCTGGGCCTTCCATACCCGGGCAAAGACCTCCCTGCCGGCCAGGTCCACGGAGATGACCAGCTCAGCGCCATCCGCCCGTGTAAGCATTTTGACGGGCATCGTCGAAAAGTCATAGGTTTCGTAAGTATCGCACTGGTGGCCGTGGCCGTCGATCTGCTGGGTAAAGTAGCCGTTGCGGTAGAGAAGTCCCACGGCGACGAAGGGGATACCGAGATCGCTGGCCGACTTGCAATGGTCGCCCGCCAGCACGCCCAGCCCGCCGGAGTAAATGGGGAGTGTTTCATGAAGCCCGAACTCGGCGGAGAAGTAGGCGACCGTGAGGTCTTTCCGCTCGGGAAAGGCCCGTGAATACCAGGTATTCTCACCCTTCAGGTATTCATCGAGCTCACCGAGGGACCTGTGGAAAAGGTCGACCAACTCCGCATCCTCTCCTACCCTTTCCAGGGCTGTATTGTCGAGGCGGGAAAGCAGCGCGAGGGGGTTCCCCCGGGTCTTTTCCCAAAGCACGGGGTCAAGGGAAGAGAAGAGCCGAGTGGCATTCTTGTTCCAGCACCACCAGAGGTTCCCGGCCATCTTCGCGAGGCCGCCCTTCAGCGTTACCGGGTCGATCGTCGTTTTCTGCATGTGATTTCCTTTGTGCCTTTAAAGTATCTACATTATGGGGGTGCCGTCGAAGGGGCAGTCCCGTGGTGCGGGCGTGGCAAACAGATGCCCCTGGATACACTCCGCTACGCTGGGCAGCGTCAGAATGAACCCCTCGGCATTCTCCTCTTTCGTGGCCACGCCGACCAGCTCCCCGTCCCTGTCCGCTTCGACGACCAGTACCGCCTCGTCGCCGGCGGCAAAGAGCCCGAACAGGTCGTCGGCCGACTGGTTATCCAGGATCTTTCCGGCAAAGGGAAGAAAGGCGGCGATAGTCGAGATCGGCGTCGACCATGGAATGACAGGTCCCCGGGCAAGGCAGAAATCGAGCATGTCCGCCGCCCACAGGAACTTTATCCCGCTGTCGTTCTGGATCGCAACGAGGTGGGTCCTTTTGTCCCGCATTACATCGAGGGCATCGGAGAGGGTATCGTCTTCCGGCAGCATCGGCAGGTCTTTCATCGGGATGAAATGCCGGTGCTGCTGGGCAAGGTCTTTTATGAGCATGGTTTCCTTCACGGCTGTCTGTCACCCCCTACTTTGAAGGAGGATGGCGTTTCTGTCAAGCCGGGAGCATCCGGCGTCCGGTCCGGCCGCAGGAATAGAGTTAATGGGCAAGGTAGCCGCTTATCTTCTCGGCCAGCTTTTTGGGCGGGGTCGTCAGCTTCGATACGATATCAAGTACATGATAGGGGGAAACCTTCTGGTAGAGGTCGGGCGTCACTGCGCCCCCGGTCAGGATCACCACCTTCAGGTCTTTTGTCTTTTCATCGGCCCGCAGGGCCTTGAGGAGTTCGAATCCGTCCATTACCTTCACAAAGGGGTCGAGAAGGACAAGGGTAGGAAGGTCATTCTGTATGGACTGAAGCGCTTCGGCGCCATCACCGGCCTCCCTCACCTCATGCCCCAGAAGCACTATGTTGCTCCGGAACATTGTCCGGTCAAAGGGGGAGCCGTTGACGATCAGGATCTTTACCCTTTCGTCCGACGGGGCGTGCCCTCTTTTTTCAATGAATTGCCGTATCCTGGCGATCTCGTCGGGAAGAAGGTTAACAAACCGCATCCCCATGCCGACTCCCGACCTGGCATGCCTTACCTCGGCGGTCACGGTAAGCGGCGGGTCGCCTTCCTCCAGCGAAAACTGGGTAGAGACGGTCTTGCCGGCCTGGCACATGATATGGGAATGGACAAACATGCCCGTCTCGCTTATATCGAGGGCATGCCCCATAATGGCATTGTTGATCAGGACCTCGACCCTGATAACAAACCTTTCAGCCTTGCGTGCATTCTGCCGGTTCATAATAAAGCGATAAAACTCCCTGCTTCTCTAGCGCTCAGCGCCGGGACTCCATAAATTCCATGGCCTTATCCAGTGCGGGGATGGCCTTTCGTCCCCCAAGCCCCGTGCACTTGAGGGCGGCAACCGCCGAGGCAAACTGCACCGTCCGGGCGATATCCCAATTGTTGAGAAGCCCATATATATACGCGCCGTGAAAGACGTCCCCCGCGCCGGTCGTATCCACCGCTTCAACCTCGAAGGCAGCCTGGTGAAACATGGTATCTCTGGTTTGAGTATAACTTCCCTTGGCGCCAAGGGTGATAGTCGCCACCTTCGCCCCCATTTCGAGGATGGTCTTCAGGGCCCAGCGATGGTCTCCCCCCCGGAGGTCGAGGCTGAACTCCTCGGAGCCCACCACATAGTCGCACAGGGGGATGAGGTCGAGCATCCCATCGCGAAGACGCCCCGCATCGAGCATTACGGGGACTTTTGCCTCGCGGGCGATACCCGCCGCATGCAGAGACGCCTCGATCATAAGACCGTCCAAAAGCAGGAAATCTGCCTGTCTGATCGTATCGGCATCAATCTCGGCGGGGTTGAGCGGATCACCGCCGGGCCTTGCCCAGCAGATGGTCCTTGTTCCGCTTAAGCGCTCTACGGTGATGAAGGCGGTCTGGGAGGTGCTGCCCGGCCTGACAACCAGGTGGTCGATGTTTACCCCTTCCGCAAAAAGCCTCTCGCGGATCATCGCTCCGGCCAGATCGTCGGATGCCTGGCCGATAAAGGAGGTCGACACCCCGAGCCGGGAAAGAGTAACCAGCGCCGTCGCCACGGGGCCGCCCCCCTCGATGCACCAGTCAAGGACCTCTTTCTTGGTATTGGCCGCGGGGTAGCGGTCAACAAGGGCGATATGGTCGATGCTGCACTGGCCGAGGCCTGCGACGCGGGGCGCCATTTTACTTGCTCCCGAAATCAACTTTCGGCGCCTGCTTCGCCTCTTCCGGTGCTTTGAAATAGACCCGCTCCTTGAACCCGAAATAATCGGCTACAAGGTTGGACGGGAAGAACCTGACCTTGCGGTTGTAGTCTTCGATGGCGAGGTTGTACCGCATCCGCTCCACGCTGAGCCGGTTTTCCGTACCGGCCAGCTCGTCCATGAGCCGCGCAAAGGTCTGGTCGGCCTTGAGGTTGGGGTAGTTTTCCACCACCACCAGCAGCCGCGACAATGCGGAAGACACCTCGTTGGCTGCCGCAATCTTGTCCGGCACCGTGCCGGCACCGGCCAGCTTTGCCCGGGCATCGGCTACATGCTCGAATATCTCTTTTTCGTGGGCGGCATACCCCTTGGCGGTCTCAACCAGATTGGGGATCAGGTCGCTTCGTCGCTGGAGCTGGTTTTCCACCTGGGCCCACGAACTCTTTGCCCCTTCATCGAGCTTTACCAGGGCATTCCGCGCGTTGAGCGCGAGATACAGCATGGTAGTAAGTACAAAAAGCGTGATCCCTATCACCGCCGTTGCCAGTACAAGCCATTTTTTCATTAAGTCCCTCCGTAAAATTATTTCTGTAGGGGCGAATCTTGTATTCGCCCTTATGATTCAGGCGGTTACAAGGATCGCCTCAACAACTCCATTCCATCACCACCTGCCGCTGGCCCCGCCGCCTCCGCTCATTCCTCCGCCAAAACCTCCAAATCCACCGCCTCCAAAACCTCCACCGCCGCCAAAGCCACCGCCCCCTCCCATCCAGAAACCGCCGGGCCCGTGATTTCTGAAACCACCTCCGCCGCCGCGTCCGCCGCGACGATTGTTTATTTCACTCAGAAGGGCTATTACGATGCCAAAGAGGATAAGATACAGAAAAAAGGGGCTGGAGAGAAAACTTTTTCCTCTCTTCTCCTTTTTCTGGCCGGATGATGCCGGCTCCCCCTTCACGACCAGACCGGCAACGGCCGAGGCCCCGGCTTGGAGACCCTCGCCGAAACGCCCTTCCTTGAAGCGGGGAACGATTATCGCCCGGACAATTTCGCCTGCCAGGCCGTCGGGAATTATCGGTTCGAGGCCGTACCCCACCTCGATCCTCAATGCGCGTTCCTTCATGGCGGCCAGGACCAGTACGCCGTTGTCCCTGCCCTTCTTGCCTATCCCCCACTGTTCGAACAGCGCAACAGCGGCCTCTTCGATACTCCCGTAGGGCGCGAACGACTCCAGAGTGACCACCGCCAGCTCGGCGCCGGTAGCCTTCTCCAACTCAGTGGCAAGGTCGGTAATCTCTCGGCGCGATGCAGGATCGACAACCCCCGCGAAATCGTTCAGATACCCCTGGGCCCCGGGGAAGCGGTGGAGGGGTTCGGCGGCAACAGCCCACTGGACAGCGACCGTCAACCACAGGATCGCGATTATCGCCATCAGCGGCCGCAAATCTGAAATTCTTCCGCCTTGTCTCATATGCTGCCGGAGGCCTTCAGATAGTCGAGCTTTCCGGCCAGCTGCTCCAGGGTCGTCAGGAAATCGTCCACCAGATCGGTGACGGGAGATGAACCCTTTTCCCCTGCCTTTAACCGTCCGACGGCGATGAAGGCATCTCCCCGCACTTCCATGACTGCACAGAGGCGGTGTATGACCCCATCGTTCTCCCCCGGACACTCCTGCCCCAGAAGCCGCAGGATGGCGCGGAAGGTTGGCATCAACGACGAAAGGGCCATGGCCAGCACCTTCTCCGATGGCTCCTTCTGCAACTGCGTCTCGATCAGGGCGCCCCTGAGCCGCACCAACTGGCCCTTCACCTGTTCTTCGCACTGATAGCGGAGGTTCGACCGGCCAATCTGCAGACCGCTCATGATATCTTCTCCGAAGAGCAGACGGTGCCGTTCCTTTATGTCGAGAAACTCCATGGGGAAGACATCGGCCGAGGTGCGCAGATATTCCTGTGTGACCAGCAGGGGGGCGGAAAAACGCCGGCCGCGCCATTGCTTGTAAATAGGGGCGTACTGCCGGAGCCGGTTTACACCGGAGTCGGTGAGCACAAGCATGATGTTGACATCCGACTGGTCCGGAAGATACGCATCACCGGCGGCGCTGCCGTAAATGATAAGCGACACCAGTGCGTCGCCAAATGCCTCTCGCACCTGTGCCGTATACTGAGACAGGCTGTTCTGCAGCGACCCATTCTGCGTTTTCACTCTGCATGCTCCTTTCGATGTTCCAGCGGCTCTATGTGCACCACCACGTCGGTAATCTCCCTGAAGACCTCCTTCAGCCGGTCCTCCACCCGGTGGGCCACGGCGTGGGCGTCGTAGATGGTCATGCAGGGGTCAACCAGGATATGCAGGTCGACATGCACATCGCTGGCGCGCCCCCGGCTACGGACATTGTGGCATTCCCTTATACCCTCTATCCGGAGCACTTCGTCGCAAATCCGCGCAGCGTCGAGCCGGGCACGGTCGCAGAGCACGTCGGAGGTCTCGCGGAGGATCTCGTACCCCAGTTTGCCGATCATTACCGCGATAAAAAGCGCGATCAGCGGGTCGGCCTTGGGATACCCCATCTTCACCGCCGCCAGCCCAAGGATTACCGAGATGGTCACGTAAACATCGCTCAGGGTATGCTTTGCGTCGGCAATGAGGAAGTCGCTGCCCAGCTCTTTTCCGCGCTTCAGCTCGAAGGTGGTGATGAAGACGTTGCACGCAAGGGTGAGCGCCATGACGCCGAAACTGGCGGCGGTTATCTCGGGCGGCACAGGATTGGCAAACCCTTTTACTGCGTCGATCAGGATGTGGACACAGGTGGTAAAAAGCAGCGCGGCGATGCCCACGGTGGCGAAGGTCTCGTACTTGCTGTGGCCGTACGGGTGTTGGCTGTCGGGGGGATGACTCGCCATCCAGATGCCGATGAGGCCGATGACGTTGGAGGTGCCGTCGAAGAAGGAATGATAGCCGTCGGCAAGGATGCTGACGGAGCCGATGAACCAGCCGTAAGCCCACTTCACCGCCGCAACCGTCAGGTTGGCGATGAGGATGTAGGCAAGAAGTTTGCGGACCCGGGGGGCGTAGTCGTTCACAAGAAATTGTTCCTGAGTTTGGTCGGTATCATGATAGATTATACTTGCTTGAAGGTAGTTACGGGTAACGAAATTACATTCCGCCGTCAACACGACCCAAACCCATGCGTCTCACCGACCTTCTCGATGCAAAGGTTATCCTGACCAGCCTCCGCGCCAGGGACAAGAAGGCTGCCCTGACTCGGATGGTGGAAGCCCTTTATCGGGCGGGGTGCATTGCCAATCCACAGGAGGTGCTCACGGCCCTGCTCGACCGGGAAGCCGAAGAGAGTACCGCCATCGGCCGGGGCGTCGCCATCCCCCATGCCCGCATCGACGGCCTCGAAAAGCCGGTTGCCCTGCTGGCCATTTCCCGCGACGGCATCGACTTCGGCGCAAAGGACGGCCACCGGGCCTGCCTCTTCTTCCTCTTTCTCACCCCCACCGAGGAGACGGAGCTGCACCTGCAGATCCTCTCCGAATCCGCCGCCATCTTCGCCGACTCGACCCTCTATCACGCCCTGCGAAAGGCCAGGACCTCCGGCGCCGCCCTCAGCATCCTCCTTCACTTCGAGAAGGGCGGCAGGGAGGTGTTTTCCCCTCTCCCCCTCGACGAGATATGGGAAGAACTGGATACCGGCCCGGATGGCCTGTCGACGGAAGAAGCGGCTCGGCGCTTGGATCGCTACGGCCCCAATATCCTGCGGGAGGTGCGGGGCAAGCCCCTCATTCTGCGCTTCGCCGAAAACCTTTACAACCTCTTCGCCATCCTGCTCTGGATCGGCGGCGTCCTCTCCTTCGTGGCCGACATGCCGGAGCTGGGATGGGCCATCTTCGCCGTCATCATCATCAACGCCGTATTCTCCTTCTGGCAGGAATACCGGGCCGAGAAGGCGCTGGAAGCGCTGCGGCGCCTCATGCCAAAGAGGGCGCGGGTCGTCCGGGGCGGCACTGAATACGAGGTTTCCGCCGAAGAGCTGGCACCGGGCGACATTATCCTGCTTGAGGAGGGAGACAATATCTCGGCCGACGCCCGTCTCATCGAATCGTACGATATTCGGGTCGACAATGCGGCCCTCACGGGCGAATCGAAGCCCGTTTACAAGATGGCCGAGGCAGTGGCCGACGACAAGGCCTTTCTCTGGACCGAGATCCCCAACCTCATCTTTGCAGGGACCAGCGTTACGTCGGGTACGGGCAAGGCCGCCGTCATCGCCACCGGCATGCATACCGAGATCG
Source organism: Nitrospirota bacterium (assembly GCA_029859385.1). Taxonomy (GTDB): domain Bacteria; phylum Nitrospirota; class JAOUDF01; order JAOUDF01; family JAOUDF01; genus JAOUDF01. Next base: position 42 of record JAOUDF010000098.1, on the reverse strand, counting down.
GCCGCATCGCCTCCCTCACCCAGGAGATGACGGAAGAGAAGA
>JAOUDF010000095.1 GCA_029859385.1 Nitrospirota bacterium | reverse complement strand
CCCTCTGCAGCGGGAGCTGGAAAAGGTCACCCGGATCGTCACCGTCCTTGCCGTCATCATGGGGGTCGCCTTCTTCTTCCTGGGGACCTACGTGGCCAAGCTCGGTACCGCGGCTGCCTTCATCTTCGCCATCGGCATCATCGTGGCCAACGTCCCCGAGGGGCTCCTCCCTACCGTCTCGCTGTCGCTGGCCATGGCCGTCCAGCGAATGGCGCGGCGCAACATCCTGATAAAACGCCTCTCCTCGGTGGAGACCCTCGGCTGCACCACCGTCATCTGCACCGACAAGACCGGCACCCTTACCACCAACCAGATGAGCGTGACAAAGATCTGGATAAACGGGAAGACCGTCGAGGTAAGCGGCGGCAAATACGAGCCCGTGGGAGACTTCACCAGCGATGACGTGGTCCTGTTGAAAGAAGGGCGGCGGAATCTGGGGATGGGGCTTCTCTTCGATACCGCGGCCCTCTGCAACAATGCGGGGCTGCTCCCTCCCGGCAACGGCAGGCCGGAGTGGGGCATCGTCGGCGACCCGACCGAAGCGGCCCTGCTGGTGATGGCCGCCAAGGGGGGCATCGACCTCGAGGCGCGGAAAATGGAAAGGCCGCGCACAGGCCAGCTCCCCTTCGACTCGGTACGGAAGATGATGACCTCCGTGAACCTGGTGGACGGCAAGCCCGCCGCCTTCACCAAGGGGGCGCCGAAGGAGACCCTGGCCTGCTGCGACCGCATCGTCATGGACGGACAGACAGTGCCTTTGACCGATGAACTGAGGCAGGCAATCCTCGCCGAGAACGACAGACAGGCCCGGCAGGGGCTTCGAGTGCTGGCCTTTGCGTGGAAGCCACTGGAGATTGCTGAGGGTTTTACCGTCGAGAACACGGAGAAAGAGCTCATTTTCATTGGACTGGGGGGGATGATGGACCCGCCACGGCCCGAGGTCCCCAAGGCCATCGAGCTCTGCCGCCGGGCCGGGATAGGGGTCGTCATGATCACCGGCGACTACGGCCTCACCGCCCTCTCCATCGCCGAACAGATAGGGCTGGTGAAGACCGACACTCCCCGGGTCGTCACCGGCGCAGAGCTGGCGGAGATGGACGATATAACCCTGAAAAAACTTCTCAACGATGGCGAGGTGATCTTTGCCCGGGTCTCGCCCGAGCACAAGATGCGGGTCGTAACGGCCCTCAAGGAGATGGACGAGGTGGTTGCCGTCACCGGCGACGGGGTCAACGATGCCCCGGCGCTCAAGAAGGCCGACATCGGCATCGCCATGGGAATACGCGGCTCCGACGTGGCAAAAGAGGCCGCCGCCATGATCCTGACCGACGACAACTTCGCCTCCATCGTTGCCGCCATCGAAGAGGGGCGCGCCGTCTACGCCAACATCAGAAAATTCGTCACCTACATCTTCGCCAGCAACATCCCCGAGATCGTCCCGTTCATCGCCTTCGTCCTCTTCAAGATACCGCTGCCGCTCACCGTCATGCAGATACTGGCCGTGGACCTCGGCACCGACCTCGTCCCCGCCCTGGGGCTGGGTACCGAGCGACCCGAGCCGGGAACGATGGACCGCCCTCCCCGACCGAAAAACAAGCGGCTCCTCGACGCGCCACTGCTGCTTCGGGCCTACTGTTTCTTAGGCCCCATCGAGGCGCTGGCCTGCATAGCGGGTTTCTTCTTTGTCTACTGGATGAGCGGCTGGGTCCCCGGCACGGAGATGGTCAGCTCAGGCCCAGTCTACATCGCCGCCACCACCATGACGCTGGCCGGGATTGTGGCATCACAGGTCGGCAATGTCTTCGCCTGCCGCACCGAGCGCGAATCGGTCTTCCGTGTCGGATTTTTCACCAATAAACTGGTGCTCTGGGGGATCGCATCGGAGTTGGTGATCATCGCGCTTTTGATCTATACGCCGTTCCTGCAGAAGGTCTTCGGGCTGGCGCCTATTGGATGGCGGGAATGGGCGTTTCTGCTGGCCTTTGCACCGCTGCTGCTTCTGCTGGAGGAGGGGAGGAAGTGGGTGGTGAGGAAGTACGGGAGGCAAAATTAGGCATGGCAAAATATCGTTTTACAACAGAAAGATACTTAGGTAGATTAGCGGGTGTCGATTAATTGAGGTTCCCCATGCCCGAAGGCTTCATCCCCCCGCACGGTGGCTATCAAAAACTGCTCTCGTACCAGAAAGCTGAGGTCGTCTACGATGCCACGGTCCGGCTTTGTGAGCGCTGCTTTGACAAGCGAGACCGCACCGTCGATCAAATGGTTCAGGCAGCGCGTTCCGGAAAACAAAACATCATCGAGGCCAGCGTCGCTTCCGGCACATCCAAGGAAACAGAAATAAAGCTGACCAATGTCGCCCGGGCTAGCCTTGAGGAACTCCTGGCCGACTACCGTGATTTTCTGAGGACAGGCGGTCATCCCCTCTGGGAGAAGAGCAGCAAGGAGGCCCTCTACGTTCGGCGTCTGGGGAACAACAGCAATACGTCCTATGAGACCTATAGGGCCTATATAGAGACCCGTCCTCCGCAAGTGGTTGCAAATATTATCATCTGCCTGATTCATCAGACCAACTACCTCCTCGACCGGCAGATACGGCAACTGGAAAAAGCCTTTCTTCAGGAAGGCGGCCTGCGCGAGCGTATGACTAGGGCTCGCCTGGAAGAACGCGCACGACAGGCTGCGACGAAAACTCTGTACAACTGCGGAGACAAGAAGCGTGGATAAAATTAAGCTGGTTCTTGCAGCAACCGCAATTCTTGTCATTGTTGGGTGCATCGGAGCGATAACTGGTTTCGCAACAAATTATCTGCCGGCAGGTATCGCAAAATACATGCAACCACTTCTGATGAGCGTGATGTTGTTTGGTATTCCGTTATTTCTTTTTTCTCGATGGTCAACGAATTATCTACGAAAAATGACGCCGGAGGAATTGAAGGCCCACGTATTTAGTTATCACAAGGAATATTTTGATTTCATAGGTGCAGACAACGAAGCTGTCAGAAGATTTAAAGAACTAACCGAGAAGAGCGATCTCGATTCTCTAAGAAAAGAATGGAAGTCCCTTGAAACGACTTTTCGAAGATTAGAACGTGCGGCGGGACATGAGGGGCGCTCTTTGATAATGGACTACTACTTGAATCATTCATACGCAATAAAGCTACTAAATAAAAAACTACGTAAAACTCCGCACGGTAGGTTGAGCTGAAAAATGAAGCCCAACATTTCCGGCCTTTACCTTAACGGCCGCTCATCACCTCCCCGTACATCTTCATATGCGCCTCTATCTCCGCCTCAAGACAGTACTCTCTCGCCGCCTTCTCCGCAGCCGCACTGCCAAGCCGCTCCCTTAGCGAGCCATCCTGCACAAGCTGCCGCGCCTTTCCGATAAAATCTCCCTCATCCCCCTGCCGGTAGAGCAGCCCATCGACACCGTCGGTGATGACAGCCCGGTTCCCTTCACAGTCGGAGGCAAGTACCGGTCGGCATAGGGCCATGGCCTCGAGGAGGGCGTTGGACAATCCCTCGGAGACGGATGTGTTGAGCACTACGTCGGCGGCTGAGTAGAGCGACGGCATCTCCTTGTAGTCCGCCACCCTGTGGCTCACCCATTCTCTCCCCTCCATGGCCGCGCGCAGTCGTGTCCATTCATCCTTGTCGAGAATAGGACCGGCGACGGTCAGGTTTATATCCGGGAACTCTTGGCGCAGAGCGGCGAGGGCGGTGACGGCAAAGACAGGGTCTTTTACCCTTCGGATACCGGAGGGAAGAAGGAAGTTGAATCCGGCGGGGAGGTCGACCTTCTTGTCGCCTTCCTGATTGATATCGACCGAGGGGCGGATAACCTCTATTCTGCCGTGGAGGGCAGGGTCGAGTTTGACGAGCCGCTCCACAGCCCAGGGGCCGTAGACGATAATGCGCGCTGCCTCGGACAGGGCGGTCGCACCTTCTCTTCCTTCCAGGCGAAGCAGGTCGATGTTGATATCAGTGCCGGTGATAGTGATGACGACGGGAGCGCCCGTTTCCCTCGCTATTGTGCAGGCCGGAAGCCCGCCCTTTACCGCATGGAGGGCATGGATAACATCGGGCCGGAATCCGGAGGGGGCATGCTCGTCCGAGGCGGAAACCACCCGGACATCGGCGCCCCGGGCAATGAGCCCTTTGTAGAGGCGGTGCGCGGTAATGGCGTTACCGGTTGGGTCGGGAAGGCAGGTGGGGGTGACGATGAGTATTTTCAAGGAATCAGCCAAGGGCGCCATCCCCGAGGTCGCCGAAAGACGCCAGCTGTATGCCGTGGGCCTTTATGCCCTCGCGCCATGATTCGTCGGTGAGGGTCTCGAGCTCCCGCACCCGCCACTCCTCACGGGTAGCCGGATGGGTCATGAGTTCAGTGACGCCATCACCGATGCTCGTTAAATCGTAAGGCTGCCAGCCGGTCACAAAGTGGTCGGCATATCTGATTTTGTGCCTTTTCAGGAGCGCCTCCATCTCGCGATAAAACCCTTCGTCCCATTCAATCGGCGGGTATTTTACCAGATCGAAGCTCCGGGAGAAACGGATAGTACGTATCCCGTGTTTTACCATCCTGTCAACAATCATGGGGAACAGGTCGGGGAGGGCGTGAAGGTGGTGGTGGCCGTCGATGTGGGTAAGGGGGAGGCCGCTTTCGAGAAAGGCCTTTATCTGGTTGTCCACCTCCTGCTCGACATCACGAAAGAATTTGCGATCGGCGAGCATCAGGGAGAGGCGTTCCATGCCGAACCTCTCGGCGCCGGTTTCATCCCTGCCCAGCAGATGGTCAAGGTCGAGGTGCAGCCCCACACAGAGCGACGGATGTTTCAATGCATAGCTCACCGCCCGGCTGGCGCAGGGCCGCCGTATCATCAGGGTGGCATTGGTAATGGCCCCGGCCTGATGCGCCCTGAGTATACCTTCATTGACATGCTCGGAGATGCCGAAGTCATCGGCATTGACGATGAGCCACTTCATGACAGCCTCTTTACAGAAATCGGTTGTTGTCTGACTGATGGTAGCGGAACAGGCAAGGGAAAGGGAAGGGCAGAGTTAGGCTGTCTTCAGGAAGCGGCTTCCGCGGGGATGAGGCCGAGGTCGTTGGCAACGTTTTTTACCAGGTCATCCTCGACAACTTCCCGCTTGAGCAGATAGCCTTCCAGGAGGGCGTTGTCGCAGATGGTGTTGATGAGCCGGGGAATACCTTGGGAGTAATGCCCGATGGCCCGTATGGCCGTATCGGAGAATACCTCCCGTTCGCAACCGGCGACATTCAATCGGTGGCGGATGTAATCGCAGACTATATCCTGCTGCAGGGAGGTAAGCTTGAACCTGACGCCGGTGCGCTGCTTGAGCGGTTCGTCGAGCGAAAGGCAGTCATCCAGATCGGGCAGACCGAACAGGATAAAGGTAATGAGCTTGCTGCCCGCCTCTTCCAGGTTCAGAAGCCCACGAATTTCTTCCATAATCTCGCGCGAGTTCAACATCTGGGCCTCATCGACAAGGACGACGGCCTTCTTTCCACCCGCCTTAATAGAGACAAGCCGCCGGAAAAGCTGACTGATGAGCTCGACCCGGTTGTCGGAGGGTTCTCTCACTCCCAGCTGCATGGCGATTTTCTTTAGCAGCCACTCGGCGGTGATCGATGAATGGACGATGACCAGCAGGGCGGCCTCGTACTGGTGTTCGCTCAGGTCTTCCAGCATCATCCGGGCAAGGGTGGTCTTTCCGGTCCCTATACCGCCCACCAGAATACCAAGCCCCTTCATGTTGTCGATGGCATATTTAAGGCGAACCTGGGCTTCATCATGCTGGCTGTTGTTGAAATAGAATTTTTCGTCGACGGTGTTGTCGAACGGCTGTTCCTTGAAATTATAAAACTCGAGATAGCTCATGAATTCTCGTTAAAGGTAGGAAATCCGCTGGTTCTTGCCCGCGGGTTTGTTTGTGCCGAGGTTCTTGAGGTTGGCCAGCCGGTCGAGGACATCCCGGTACTCGGGACTTCCCTGGACTATGGTTTCAAAGGTCTGAATAGCCTCTTCCGTATTACCCTGTTTCTCCAGGGTATCGCCGATTTCGTAGAGAAAGGCATAGCGGTCATCATCGGAGAGGCCGTCTATATCCAGCCCCTTGCGTAGTTGGGCAACGGCATCGTCGAACCTGCCCTGTTCCCTGTAGCAGGCGCCCAGCATGGTATAGCCGTTGACCATGAATGCAGGGTTGCTGCTGACAAGCTGGAACTCGGATATGGCTTCATCCATAAGCCCCATCTCCTTGTAGCCGATACCAAGGTTGTAGTGAGTCTCGGCGTCTCCAGCATCAATCTGCTGGTTGATGCCTTCCCTGAAATCCTTGAAGCTCTCTCGCAGCGCCAGGTCTTCCGGCGTGAGGGTTGGCCCCTTTGTCTCGGCAGGCGCAGCCGTCTCGACCTCATCGATGACAAACTCGTCGGAACCGGCCAGCGACAAGCCGATATCTTCAGCTTTCTCTTCTCCTGAAAGGTCAAGGTCGAACGACTGGTCGGCGCCCGATTCATTGCCCATGTCGAGGGAGAATATATCATCTTTTGGCGCAGCCTGGGGAGCAGCCTGACCGCCGCCCAGGGCAGCCAGTCCCTTTGCGGCGCGCTGGTTCGAGGGGTCGAGGCTCAGTATCTTTTCATATATCTGACGGGCGTCGTCGACAAATCCCTGCTTGACGTAAAAGTCAGCCTCATCGAGATTCTCGGCAAGGACCTCCTCGGGGATTCCCGACGACCGTGCGGGGGCCGCTTCTTCAAGCCCTTCTGCACTGAACGGGATCGCTCCCGCCTCTTTCTCCGGAAACGTCAGGGCGGCCTCATCCCGTGAAAGATCTATGGACGACCCGCCACCGGCACTGGTTTCCATCTCGAAAGTCGACATATCGAGAGAAATCTCCTCCCTCGGTTCTTTCGACATATCAAGGGAGATATCTCCGCCCAGGCTCGTATCTGAGGTTGAGGAGCTGAACTCGGCAGCGGCCGAGAAGTTTTCCAGCTCGAAGGAGATGGTACCGCTGTCACCGGTAATGTTTTGAGCACCCGATGAGGCACCTATGCTTCCCATGTCGGTAGCAACTTCGTCACCGATGGAGAATTCACTGTCCGCTATCGCCGAACCGGCAAACTCTTCTCTCAGCTCCTCAAGACGGGAGGCAACGGTGCTGTCCGATGGATCTTCCCTGTTAAGGTTCTCATAAACGTGGAAGGCCTTCTGCCTCTGATCACCGTTGTAATAGAGCTCGCCGAGGTTTTTCAACTCCTGCCGCGCCTCCTGCTTCATATCGAGCTTCAGGTAGGCATCGTAGAGCTTCTGGTGGACATCGGGGTTTTCGGGGGCGTTGGCGGCCCATACCTGAAGAAGCTCAAGCACGTTTTCCCAGTCCTGGGCGGCGCGATATTCATCGAGCAAGGGAGCAAGTAGAGTCAGGGCCTCTTCAGCCCGGCCAGCCTGGAAAGATGTGCAGCAGATGATCTTTCTCGCAGGGATACAGGAGGGGTCGTTATTGACGGCCCTCTTTGCCGCGTCGACGGCATCATCCGTGCGACCGGCGGCACGGCAGATTTCAGCATAGGAGGAAAGAAGGTCAACATCGGCAACATCAGGGGTTATGAGCGGCTTGAGCCGGGCGACGGCTTCGCCTGCCTTGCCTTGCTGAAGCAGCCTCTTCGCAACAGCGCCCGCGACAGTGGCACTCTGGGGAGCAATCTCGGCGAGTCTTCCGTAGGTGGCCTCCGCGGCGGCATCATTTCCATTTTTTGCATAGATGGCGGCAGCCTCAAGAAACCGGGCAATGCCGTCATCGGATTTGCCCGCCTTGATAAGGGCCTCTGCCAGCTTTGTCCTGAGCGCTACATCCTGCGGGCTCAACTCCGAGAGCCGCTGGTAGCATCTGAGGGTACTGCCGACCTCCCCCGTGCCGGAATAGAGCTCCGCCGCCTTTGCATAGTATTCACTGGCGCTGGCGCTAAACCCGCGGGTAGACTCCAGGTCGGCTATTGCCGCATGGATATCTGCGTTGTTGGGCTCGATGGCGAGAACCTTCTTGTAGACGGCCATCGACTTGACATGGAACCCTTCCCGGGCAAATATCTCCGCCGCCGTCCTGAACGCAGTGATAGCGTCGGCATTGGCCCTTTTCTTCAGATAGAGGTCGCCAACCGTATTAAACGCCACCCCATCGGTCGAATTTGCGGCCAGGTATCTGTTCCATTCTTCAATAGCCTTGTCTATCATGCCCTTGGCCGCATACTTCTGGGCCTCGCGCATTATCTGGTTTTTATCCATATCGGTATGCTTTGCTGCCTGAAGGCCTGAAATTGGACGAGACTATCCCCTACACTAACAAGATACTCTTCGTCATATCAAGTTGAAACATTAGAAATGTTGGTCGGCCATGAGAATTCCGCCGGAAAGGCTGATGGAAACGACATCGGCCTGACCATTGCATCATTGTAATTGATGCAACGACAGGCCGATATTAATGGCGGGGTGGACGGGGCTCGAACCCGCGACCTCCGGCGTGACAGGCCGGCACTCTAACCGGCTGAGCTACCACCCCTTCAAACAGCGTTGTTTTTCCTCCGGGATGAATCGGTATCGCGAAGATGGTAGGCGGAACAGGGATCGAACCTGTGACCCTCGGCTTGTAAGGCCGATGCTCTCCCAGCTGAGCTATCCGCCCTCACGCAACCAGCTTCACCATATACCCGGGAAAACGTAAGGACGCATGTTAGGTAAGCCGCTCTTTTTTGTCAAGCCTTATTTCACTGTTTAAGGATATTATCTGTTGTGCCTGAATCGGCTCGTGTGGTAACATGCGCAGTTCCGATGACCATACCTATGGAGGAGTTGAAGCAGATGTCCGGTTTTTATCGCGTCCCCCGCGTAATCCAGGAGGATGTTACCCTTTACAAGCTCGAAGTCGAAAAGTTCAACAATGGAGAGGTAAGCCCCAATAAGTTCAAGCCGTTTCGCGTCTCCCGCGGCATTTACGGTCAACGGGAAAAAGAGACCTTCATGGTGCGTATCCGTATCCCGGGAGGCGGACTTTTCCCCGAGCAGCTCGAGCGGATCGCCGACCTTTCGGAGCAATACGGCAACGGCATCCCCCATATCACCGACAGGCAGGATATTCAGCTCCACTGGGTACGGCTCGACGGCACGGTAAAGGCCATGGAGTCGCTCAACGAGGTAAGCCTGGCCACTCGGGGCGGCGGCGGAAATACCGTTCGAAATGTCACTGCATGCCCTTACGCCGGAGTCTGTCCTGAAGAGGTCTTCGACGTCACCCCGTACTCGGTGGCGCTCACCGAGATGCTTATCCAGCATCCGAGGGCCTTCTCTCTCCCCCGAAAATTCAAGGTTGCCTTCTCCGGATGCTCCAGGGATTGCGCCTTTGCCACCATGAACGACGTGGGCTTCATCGCCAAGACCCGTGAAAAGAACGGCAAGGAAGAAAAAGGGTTCCGGGTCTACGTGGCCGGCGGCATGGGGGCAAAGTCCCGCGTAGCCGACCTGCTGGAGGAGTTCGTCACCGAGGACGAAGTCCC
>JAOUDF010000197.1 GCA_029859385.1 Nitrospirota bacterium | reverse complement strand
AGTTCGACAGGATAATGATGTCGTACCGTTTCCCCTGCGGCAGGCGGAGCTGCTCCAGCGGGGAGTGAATGGTGGACATGCCCGCCCGCCCGGGGGCCGATTTGAGCGCCTCCACGAAAAATTCCTAGGCAAGGCGAAGGTTTTCAGAGACGGGGTCGACGGCGGTAAACTCGAGGTAAGGGGCTTCTTCCCGTTCGGCAAAAAAATCGATGACACCGAGAATGGCCGTTCCCGGACCGGCGCCGATGTCCAGTATTTCGAGCCGCCCCTTTTTCAGCAGCCCGGCAGGGTGCCGTTCCAGCTCCGCCAGCGGCAGGGCGATCTTGTGCAGGTTTGCCGGAAGAAAGTAGGCGGTGTAGGCCCTCCGCAGCTCAGGGTCCGAAAGGTACTCGGCGGGCATCGCCCCCCGCTCCTTCGTTAAAAGCGTCGACAGCCGCAGGACGTGCGGGGCAAGCCTCTTTATTTCTTCCGCAGAATATTCCTTGCCCATTCCAGGGCCTCCTCTCGTGTGCATACATCGCCAGTGGCGGCGGCCTCGTTGACGTTTTCAAGAATTCGGCCGAACTCCGGCCCCGGCGTCAGGTTGAACTCCTTGATGAGGTCGTTGCCGGTGAGCAGCGGCGCATGCCGTATCCGCTGGAAATTGTGGAAAAAGAACTCCAGCAGGTCGTTGTGCAGACGGTCGATCCGCACCGTCTCCGAAGTGCTTCTGCCCTCAGTGGCCCGCGTGTCGGTCATCGAAAGCAGGACGACATTGAGTCCTGCCTCTTTTGAGTCGTGGAAGAGCCGGTACATCGCCCTGCTGGTCACCTTTTCCTGAAGCGAGAGAAGGAGAGGGCGCAGGTGGTGCTGGATGGTCGAGGTCATGATCGCAGCGGCTCTGGACGAGAACCTCAGCCGTATGGCGATATCGGTCGCCATGTAGGCCCCGACGGTCTCGTGGCCGTGATAGGTCGTCCGTCCGCCCTGTTCCCCGCGGGTTTCGGGCTTGCCCATATCGTGAAGCAGGGCGGTAAGTTTGAGAAGGCCGCCCTGGGTAAGGTTGAACTCGATCTCCTGCTTCAGGTAGTCGCCGACCTCTTCAAAGTGTTCAGGAAAGAAGTCGGGCAACTGGTTTATGGCGTACTCCACCCAGGCGACGGTCTTCAGCGAGTGTTCCCAAAGCGGCGTTTCATCGCCACCTCCCTTGGGGAAGTCCTTCATGGCCCGTGTCTCGGGGAGGATATGTCCCAGTAGCCCCAGCCTTTCGGCCTTGTCCATCGAAACGGCGGCCTTCGACGTGGCAAGGATAAGAAACAGTTCGTCCCGCACCCTTTCCGGCGCAGGTTTGGTGATGAGCGGGGCCAGTTCGGTGATATCTTTTTCCAGTTCCTGGTGGAGGATAAAACGATGCTGGGCCGCCAGCCGTATTGCCCGGAGAAGGCGTAGCGGATCGGCTTCCAGATTCTCCCGGTTCACCGCCCGGATGGTCTTTGATTCGATATCTGCGTGGCCGCCGAAAGGGTCGATCAGCTCGATTTCTTCCGACCCCGCAAGCAGCGGATTCAGGGCAACGGCCATGGCGTTGATAGTAAAGTCGCGCTCAGCCATGTCCTTTGAAATATCGTCCTCCTTCACCGGCGACAGGTCGAACTGGAAGCGACGTCCATCGACTTCGGAAACCACGCGACAGACGGACCGCTCCTCGTCCATGACGAAGAAACTGCCTTTTGTATGTGCAGCCAGCTTGCGGCCGAATGCACACGGATCGCCGTTGACGGCCAGGTCAATGTCCTTGCTCCATTCGACGCCCATGAGCAGGTCGCGTATCGACCCGCCCACAAGGAACAGCGGCACGTCGGTGGCGGGCAGAAGCGGGGCAAGGGTCTGTCTGATTTTGTCGATTATTTCAGCAGAAAGTTGCATGCAGAGTGTGATAGCACGAATGGAAAAATTTGGGGAGGGGAAAAGTTGAACGAATCCCAGGAACGTGCCGATTAATGTTGTAGAATAATCTGCAGACTACCGAACGAAAGGCCCGAAGCCAATGAGCACTCTCAACGACCGCATCCGCGAGGTTGGCCTCGAAATCTTCGAGGAGATACGCAGGGACGTCCCTACGCCGCTGAACATGGCCTGGTGGCAGAACCGGCTCCTTCACTGGTGCATGCAGCACCCCAAATTCAAGACCGAGCTTTTCCGGTTTGTCGACGAGCTGCCTTCGCTGCGCACCGACGAGCAGATCGCCTCGCACCTGCGCGAGCACTTTGCCGGGACGGACGACGATTTCCCCGAGTCGCTCCGATGGCTCACCTCCAGCGTCTCTCCCGACTCTCTCACCGCCCATGTGGTGGGCGGCGTCACTCGCTACAACGTAAGTCAGCTTGCCCGGCAGTTTATCGGCGCGGCGTCGATAAAGGAGGCTGAGCCTGCCTTCCGACTGCTGCGGAGAAAGGGTTTTGCCTTCACCATCGACCTGGTGGGGGAGGCCGCCTTTACCATGGCCGAGGCCGACGTCTATCACCGGAACTATCTCGACGCCCTCGACCATCTGGCAAAGATTTGCCGCACATGGCCGGCACTCCCCGCGGTGGGAGCCATGACCGGCAAGGTGCACGACCCGGTCAATATCAGTGTCAAGCTGTCGAGTCTTTATCCGCGAATAAGTCCCCTGCAAGAAGAGCGGACGCTGGAACGGCTCTTCGAGCGGATGGTGCCGATCCTCGACAAGGCAAAGGCCATCGGCGCCACGGTCTACATCGATATGGAGAGCTACCCGCTCAAGAACCTTACCCTGGCCCTCTTCGAGCGGATCATCACTCATCAAAATTACCGCGACATGCAGGGCCTCGGAATCGTGCTCCAGGCCTATCTGCGGGATACGGAGCATGACCTGCTGCACCTGCGGGATGTTTGCAAGGACCGGGGAGTACCGGTCTGGGTGCGGCTGGTGAAGGGGGCCTACTGGGACCAGGAGGTTATCCAGGCGCGGCAGAACGGCTGGCAGCCGCCGGTATGGCTGCGCAAGGAGCTGACCGACGCCAACTACGAAAAGCTGGCGGCCCTTCTCCTCGACAATATCAAATATCTGACCCCTGCCTTCGCCACCCACAACATACGCACCATCTGTGCCTGCATGGCCATGGCCGAAACGCGCCTCGTTACCGCCGACCGGTTCGAGTTCCAGACCCTCTACGGGATGGCGAACCCCATCAAGGAGGCCGTGCTCAAGCGCAGTTACCGTATGCGGCAATACCTCCCCGTGGGCGACCTGCTGCCGGGCATGGCGTACCTTGTGCGGCGCCTGCTGGAGAATACCGCCAACGACGCCTTTGTGGCCCAGACCTTTCTCGCCGAGGCCGATCCCGCACACCTGCTCAGGGCGCCGCTGCCTTCGCAGCCGGAGAAGCCGTTGCCGCGACATGCCTTCGAGAACGAACCAATGGTGGCCTTTCATCTCCCGTGGGGCAAGGATGAGTGGGTGAAGGAACTAAAGAAGCTGGAATCGGGGCTGCCGGTGACGCTTCGCTCTTTCACCTCCGTAAAGGCAGCAGGGTACGAGAAAGACGAAAGGCCCGATCCGAACGATACGTCGCGCATTCTCTACCGTGCCGAAAACCTGACGGTGGACACGGTGGACGCCGTCATGGACACGGCAGCCAATGGACTTTTGGCATGGTCCGCGCTTTCGGTGGAAGAGCGGTCGGCGGTACTGAAAAAAGCGGTGCCGATCATGCGTCGCCGCAAGCTCGAGATCTTCGCCCGCCTTGCGCTGGAGGTGGGGAAGCGGGTCGATGAGTCCGACGGCGAGTTTGCGGAGGCCATCGACTTTATCAACTTCTACTGCGATGCCTTCGAGGAGCTTGCAAAAGACGCCGGGTGCCGCTCTCTGCCCGGTGAGGAGAACCGGCTCTACCTCGACCCGGTGGGGGTCGCCGTCGTTATCGCGCCGTGGAACTTCTCCCTCTCGATCCCCGTGGGTATGATCTCCGCTGCGCTGGTCTGCGGCAACTCCGTTGTCTTCAAGCCGTCGAAGCAGTCGGCATGGATCGGGCTCCTTATCGGCGAGGTCTTCCACGAGGCGGGTGTCCCCGCCGACGCGCTTCAGGTGATTCTGGGCAAGGGGAGTACCGTCGGTATGGCGCTGGTGGAGCACCCTGCCACGGGACTTATCGCCTTCACCGGCTCTCGCGAAGTGGGACTTGCCATTACCCGCGCCGCCGCCGAAGTGAAGCCGGGGCAGGACCACGTAAAGCGCGTTGTCTGCGAAATGGGCGGAAAGAACGTCATTTACGTGGATGCCGACGCCGACCTTGATGCCGCGCTGCCCGCCATAGTGAAGTCGGCCTTCGGCTATCAAGGGCAGAAGTGCTCGGCCTGCTCCATCGCCATGGTCCACGAGTCGGTCTGGGACCGAGTCGTCGAACGGCTTGCCCCGGCCTTCCGCGATATGGAGCAGGGCCCATCGGGGGACCTGGCCACCGACATCGGGCCGATGATCGATGCCGATGCCTACAAGCGACTCGAAGGCTGGCGTGCCGACCTGAAAAAATATCTCCTCGCCGAGAACGCCGTGCCTGAAGCGCTTCGGGGCTACTACATCCCCGCGTCGGTCTACGGCCCTATCCCCCTCGACCATGAATTGCTCACCACCGAACTCTTCGGCCCCCTCCTCGCCCTTGTCCCCATGCCTGG
>JAOUDF010000196.1 GCA_029859385.1 Nitrospirota bacterium | reverse complement strand
TTATCTCGGTGAGCGTCGATTGAGTGAGATCGTCTTCCTGTGTTGCCGCCAGGGACGTTGCGGAGAGGCACGGGAGTGCCGGCAGCAGACAGATGCTGATTGAAAGGATGAAGTAAAAAAAACGGTTCGACAGGCGCCCGGTCATAGGTCGTTCGCGGTCCTTTTTGCATAAATGGATTAGTGCTCAATAATATATCGAACATTATCTGTCAAGACTTGATTGAAAAGGATGATTATTACGAAGGTTGGTCGAGTTTTGCGAGGGCTTTGCAAAATGCGTCTGCAACAGCGGGGTCGAACTGGGTCGATGAGCACCGGTGGATTTCGTCAAGGGCTGTTTGTCTGGAGAGCCCTTTACGGTAAGGTCTGTCGCTGGTCATGGCATCGTATGTGTCGGCAACGGCGATGATACGCGCATGCAGGGGAATGGCGTCTCCCGAAAGACCTGAGGGGTATCCTTTGCCGTCGACCCGCTCATGGTGGTGCATCATGCCGGGCAAAGCGAATCTCAGGGCCTTGATGTGCTCCAGTATCTTCTCGCCGTGGACCGGATGCTCCTGCATTATTTTCGCCTCTTCCGGCGTCAGCGGCCCCGGTTTCTTTAAAATACTGTCATCAACACCTATCTTGCCGATGTCGTGAAGGATGGCGACCAGGCGGAGCAGTTCCAGCTCTTCGCCGTCCAGGCCCAATTCCATTCCTGTCGCCACGGCATATTCCTGCACCCGTTTTATATGGCCACCGGTATAGGGGTCGCGCATTTCTATCGCCTCGGCCATGGCCTCGGCTGTCGAGATGAAGGTTTCGCGGAGCTCGGCATAGAGGGCAGCATTTTCAAGGGCAATGGCAACCTGGTCGGCAAGTGAGGAGAAGAGCGCAACATCGTCTTTGTTGAAAAGAGTACCGTCATGCCTGTTGATGGCCTGTAGTACCCCCAGCAGTCTTCCTTTTCTCAGTATTGGGACGCAGATGACATTGCGGGTAACAAACCCCGAGTGGCTATCGGCCTTGCTAAAGAACCTGGGGTCCTGGCTGGTATCGTTTACAACAGCGGGGGTACGATTTCTGGCAACCCATCCGGCAATCCCTTCTCCCATTTTGAGGCGGATCGCCTTAACGGCTTCACCCTTTTCGCCCAGGGCAACGTGAAAAAAGAGCTCCCCCGCATCCTTGTCGTAGAGCAGGAGGGAGCCGACTTCGCAGCGCATCAGGTCGGTAGCTACCTGGATAGCCCTGTGATAGACCTCTTCCTGCTCCAGGGTGGAGTTGAGTACCTTGGAAAGCTCCATCACCTTAAGGAGCTGTTCCACTTTAGGCTCGGATGTATTAGCTGTTTTCTTCATTCATCGACTTAAAGATGGTTTCAAGATATTTGGATGCTGTCTGGCAGAACTGGGCCAGCGCCTCAAGATCGGCCTGGCCGAAAGGGGGACCGCACTGGGACAGGTCCGGGCCTTTGCGCGAAATCTGTACGACACCTATGGTATTCTCGCCTGCAATGAGTGGAGCGCAAAGCATTCGCTGGATGAGCCCCTTGATATCCTCCTTGAACTTGATCCCTTCAAAAAAGGTAATGTGTCGCTGGGCCTGAAAATCGTTGAAACAGGTTGCTTTCATGCTGGTCACGGTCTTGGCGGCGATTGACTGGCTGGCATTGACAGGGATAGTGCCTTTGGTGGCCAGTTCACGAGGAATGACAAAGCAGAGATAGTCGTTGTTGACCAGCCTGAAAAGGGCCACTTCGTCATAAGCGACCTGGAACCGCTCCTGCAGGTAGCTTCCCATGATTTCAAGCGCCTTGTCGGCTTTTCCTCCGTCGATGGCGCCTCCGGGACACAGAGATGCAAGTTCCTTGTTCAGCTGGTCAATGTTTTTCATCTATCTGCTCCTCCCGTGGGGTTCTGAAAGAATTTATAACTTCTTTTCGGCGTCTTGCCCGAAAGTCTGTAGGGTAAAATTACTAACGAGGGGTGATTTTATTCTGACGCCAGGGTGGGCTCAAATCAACTATCTGTCAAGGGGACATCCTCATGATCGCACCGTATCCAGATTTTTCCGAATTGTCGATCGGCCAGCGTCCAGTATTGCACTCTCTTTTTAAAGATATGAGGGAAGGTCTCTCGGAATTTACCTTCGCCAATATATATCTTTTTCGAAATGCACATGACTATAAAATTGCCGCGATCGACGAGAGATTGTATGTCATAACGGGCAGGGAGAGGGAGCAGGCCTTTTTCATGCTTCCTTTCGGTCTGCCGGAAGAAGACATGATGGATGTGTTGTTCAGCAAGTTCGACTTCATGCGACATGCGACGGAAAATCAGGCTGGGAGGCTCGCCGGGTGTGGCTACATGGTTCATGAGGACCGGAGCAATTTCGATTACCTTTATTCTCGGGAAGAATTGGCGTCCTTGTCCGGTCGGAAGTTTCACAAAAAGAAAAACCTGGTTAATGCTTTTGTCGGATCATATTCCTACGAAGGCAGGCCTTTACTCGATGAATATAAAGCTGATGCCTTATGGATTCTCGACGAGTGGCGGCGCGAGAGGCCTGAGCCGGGCGACTATGAGGCGGCGAAAGAGGCGCTGGTGAAGTCGGAGGAGTTGGAGTTGTGCGGCGGAATCTATTATGTGGAAGGCAAGCCGGCGGCCTACACTCTTGGGGAGGAGTTGGCCGGTGGTGAGACATTCGTAATTCATTTTGAGAAAGGAGTCAGCGGCTACAAGGGGCTCTACCAGTTTGTCAACCAGTGCTTCGCTTCGATACTGCCGGAGAAGTATATTTACATAAACCGCGAACAGGATTTGGGAGACGAAGGGCTCAGGCAGGCAAAGATGAGTTACAAGCCAGTTGAGTTTGTGAAAAAATATCGGGTAACGTCGAGAAGGGGACCGGCCTGATGCCGGCCCCCGATCTATCAATAGTTTTCCGCCAGCAGCTCGAAGAAACTCTTCGGGTGGGCGCAGGTCGGGCAGACCTCCGGCGGTTCTTCCCCATCATACACGGCTCCGCAGTTGCGGCAGTGCCATTTTGCCGTCTCGGATTTACTGAACACCGTATTGTCCGCGAGATTTTTTAGCAGCGCCAGGTAGCGCTTTTCGTGTTCCGCCTCGACCTTTGCCACTTCAGTAAAAAAAGCAGCGATGGCGGTAAACCCTTCTTCACGGGCGATTTTTGCAAACTCAGGATACATGCTGGTCCACTCGTGATTTTCGCCCCCGGCGGCGGCCTTCAGGTTATCTGCCGTAGTGCCGAGGCCGCCGAGAAACTTGAAAATCCTCTTGGCATGCTCTTTTTCATTGTCCGCGGTTTCAAGAAAAATGGCTGCAATCTGCTCGAGTCCTTCTTTCTTTGCCACTGATGCGAAATAACTGTACTTGTTCCGTGCCTGAGACTCGCCGGCAAAGGCGGCCCACAGGTTTTGTTCTGTCCGGCTTCCCTTCAGTTCCATAAGAATATCCTCCATTTAATGGTTCAAGATTATTATCATCCCCTGCCTGGATGGTCAAGTGCTATGCTTTGCGGCTCAAGGTTGATTTTTATAGGGCTTGTGCTATAAATCTTGGCGTGCGATCATATGAAAAATAAAGTGGGATAATCCCGACAGATTTCAGGGAAGGCGATATGAAATGCGAATTACAGTAGACTTGAGATCAGGAACAAAGGGAGTAGTGGCCGGGCTGGCGCTACTTCTGATTGGAGTGTTGTTTGCGCCCGGCTCCTACGCTGCAGAGAGCAGGCAAAATGCCATGCAGTCGCTTTTCCAGCTGTCGACCGGTGTCGCCGAAGTGGCAAAGGCCGTCACTCCGGCGGTCGTGAATATCTCCTCTACCCGAGTCATCAAGCAGAAAGGGCAAACCGTTCCCTCGCCTTTTTTCAATGACCCGTTCTTTAAGCAATTTTTTGGCGACCAGTTTTTCCAGCGTCAGCTCCCCCCCCGCGAACGCCGTGAGCAAAGCCTTGGGTCCGGTGTGCTCGTGTCTTCCAACGGCTACATCGTGACCAATAACCATGTGGTGGAGCATGCCACGGAGATCAAGGTGCTGATGTCCGACAGGAGAGAATATGTCGGAAAGTTGATCGGTACCGACCCCAAGACCGATGTTGCGGTCATCAAGGTAGAAGGGACGACATTCCCCTATGTTCCATGGGGAGACTCCGACAGGCTCAATGTCGGCGAGTATGCCATCGCTGTCGGCAACCCGTTCGGCCTCAACCAGACGGTAACCATGGGGATTATCAGCGCGGTCGGACGCGCCAATGTCGGCATTGCCGATTATGAGGATTTTATCCAGACCGATGCCGCCATCAACCCCGGGAATTCCGGTGGCGCCCTGGTAAATGTGAAAGGTGAGCTGATCGGCATCAATACTGCCATTTTCAGCCAGAGCGGTGGCTACATGGGGATAGGTTTCGCCATTCCCAGCAACATGGTACGGACGGTAATGGACAGTCTTATCAAGTCGGGAAAGGTGGTGCGAGGGTGGCTGGGCGTTTCCGTCCAGGAAATCACTCCCGAACTGGCAAGCCAGTTTGGACTCAAGGAATCAAAGGGGGTTCTTGTTACCGAGACCGAGGCGGGTGGTCCGGCAGCCAAAGGTGGTTTGGTGCGGGGCGATGTCGTCGTCGCGTTCGATGGTAAGGCGGTGAGCGACTCGGCACATCTGCGAAACCA
>JAOUDF010000195.1 GCA_029859385.1 Nitrospirota bacterium | reverse complement strand
CCAGGTTGAAGACGCAGCTGCCCATGATGTCGCCCAGGGCAATGTCGGGAGTGCCCGCGATCGTTACCGAGCTGATTCCGATGAACAGTTCGGGGAGCGACGTAACGCTCGATACAAGGATGAGGCCGGTCCATGCCCGCCCCATGCCGGTCTTTTCGGCGATCACATCGCCGTACCGTGAAAGCTTCGTCCCACAATAGACGATTACCGCGGAACAGAGGATAAATTTAAGCCAGAGGACAACCATGCACCACTCTCCTCTGCTTCGTTGTTGAAACCGCCACAACCCCGCAACACGATTATGTGCAAAACCGGGCCGGTCTCACTATACCCTGCCCGGGAACGATTGGCAAATCATACCGGCCTGCCGGTAGTCGCCCGCTGAGCCGGTCCGGGCTCGCACCAGTCCGATCCGGTCGCTTTTTGTCCGATTTTTGTTGACCACCCCGAAATATCTGTGGTTAAATCACACGCTCTGAAGTACAAGAGTGTTCTCGTCACCTTCATCAAAGGGCTCATACAGCTCTCCAACCAGCCTGTGTCGCTGGTTTGTTGCAGCGACACGCATACTCTGCCAGACGGGAGATCACGGTTGTTGCCTCCCGGCGGCTGATGCAGAAACACTCGTAATATTTACGCATTCAAAAATGGGAGAAGTATCGCCATTTTATTTGCATACCGATAGTCTTTAAACATAACAGATGGCTTCAGCTATTTGCAACTCAACCCATCGACGGCTTTCCGCTCATCAGGCCCCCGTCGACCCTTGAAGCCACCACCCTAGGAGGCAAACGAACGTGACCTGGATCCAAATCGCTTCGCTGGTAATCTTCTTTGCGACATTCGTCGCCATCTTCATGGAGCGGGTCCACCGCACCATCGTGGCCATCGCAGCCGCCCTCGTCATGCTCATATTCGGCATGGTCAACGGCTTCTACGACCAGGAACTGGCCTTCAAGTCCGTCGACTTCAACACCATCCTGCTGCTGATGTGGATGATGCTCACGGTAGCCATCCTTGAGCACACCGGCTACCTCGACTATCTGGCCATCAGGATGGCCCAGAGGTCCAAAGGCAGGCAGTGGCCTCTCTTGGTCGTCCTTGGCACCACCACCACGCTGGTCTCCACCCTGCTCGACAACGTCACCACCATCGTCGTCGTCGGTCCGGTCACCGTCTCCATCTGCCGGGCGCTTCAGGTTAACCCCATACCCTATCTCCTCGCCCTGGCCCTTCTCTCCGACACCGGCGGCGTGGCAACCCTCATCGGCGATCCGCCCAACGTCATCATCGGGTCGGCAGCCGGGCTCAGCTTCAACGACTTCCTCACCCACATGGCGCCGCTGGTATTCGTTGCCTGGATGGTGGTGCTCTTCATGCTGAAGTTCATCTTCAGGAAGGAGCTGGCGGTAAAGTCGGAGCATATCGACTCCCTCATGGAGATAGACCCGAAGGAACGTCTCAAGGACTGGCCCACCGCCCGAAAGATACTCATCGTCTTCGGCGGCGTCACCATTCTCTTCTTCTTCCACAGCCTGCTGCATCTCGAGGCCTCCACCGTGGCATTCATCGGCTTTGCCGTCGCCCTGGCCTGGGTGCGCCCCGACCCCGACGAGATCCTCAAGAAGATCGACTGGAGCGTCCTTCTCTTCTTCAGCGCCCTCTTCGTCCTTGTGGGCGGCGTCGAAAAGACCGGCGCGTTGGAAGCCATCGGCGAGCACCTGACCTCCATGGCAACCACCAACATGCTGCTTACCTGTATCGTTCTCCTCTGGTCGGCAGCCTTTGTGTCAGCCATCGTGGACAACATCCCCTTCACCATCGCCATGGTGCCGATCATCAAGCACCTGGAGACCCAGGGGCTTCATGTGGAGCCGCTCTGGTGGGCGCTGGCCCTTGGCGCAGGGTTCGGCGGCAACGGCACCCCCATCGGCAGCACCGCCAACGTCGTCATCGTCTCCCTGAGCGAGAAGACCGCCCATCCCATTACCTTCAAGATATGGTTCAGGTCGGGCCTCCCTGTTGCAGTAGCCTGTTGTCTCGTGGGCAGCATCATCATGGCCCTGTTCTTCCCCTGGTATTCGAACTGATACATCGAGCGGGGCGGCTGATTAAGCCGCCCCGTCCTTGACCGGCCTCTCCCCACCGGATATATTTAACCCGTATATTTCATAAAATTACTCGCGCCCTCGCTTGGTCTTTGTCTCCACAAGCGATTTCGCTCAGTCGGACGTATCCACCAATACGCCGCTCCATCGCGAAATCACTTATGAAAACAAATCCCGGCGCGATCATCACGATAATTTATGAAACATCCGGGTTAGGTGTAAAGGAGAACGCCATGCTCCCCTCAATCATCGAAGACCTTCTCCATCCCCGGGCCTATCCCGGAAATGCCGAGGGAATCACCCTTTCCCAGACCCACCTCTCGTATCTGCTCTTTACGCGGGAACATGTCTATAAGATAAAGAAGCCCGTCGACTTCGGGTTCCTCGACTTCACCACCCTGGAGAAGCGCCTTTTTTACTGCCAGCGGGAGATAGAACTCAACCGCAGGCTCTGCCCCGACATCTACCTCGACGTCGTAAAGATCACCCGCGAAGGGGAGCATTTCCAGATGGAAGGGACCGGCCACCCCACCGAATATGCCGTAAAGATGAAGCGGCTGCCCGGCGACCGGATGCTCAGCGAACTGCTCAGGCACGACAAGGTCACCGAAGGGATGGTCGCCGACATCGCCGAAAAGATCGCCGACTTTCACAGCCGGGCGCGGACATCCCCCGAGATTTCAGCCTTCGGCGACATCGCCGTCATCCGCACGAACACCGAGGAAAACTTCGAACAGATAGCCCCCTGGATCGACCGGACCATCGACCGGGCGCTCCATGACCAGCTTGCGGAATATACCCGCAACACCCTGCAGAAAGACTCACTGGCCTTCATCAGCAGAGTCACCCACGATCATATCCGCGACTGCCACGGCGACATCCATGCAGAGAACATCTGCGTAACCAACGGGATCTACATCTACGACTGCATCGAGTTCAACGACCGTTTCCGCTACTCCGACACCATCGCCGATATCGCCTTCCTCATCATGGACCTCGAATACAACGGCTACCTCCGGTTCGCGCGGATAGTGCGGGATGTCTACCAGCAGGCGTCGAAGGACGACGGCCTCGAGCGGCTCCTCGATTTCTACAAGGTCTACCGGGCCGTGGTGCGGGGAAAGGTAAGCAGCTTCAAGCTGGGCGAGGAAGAAGTGCCCGAGGAAGAAAAGCTGGCGGTGGCCGTGACCGCACGGAACTACTTCGGGCTCGCCGGGTACTATGTGCAGGGGCACCGCCCTTTCTGCCTCGTGGTCAACGGCCTCACCGGGACAGGAAAGAGCACCGTCGCCCGGGGCCTGGCGTCGCGCACCGGCGCCACCATCCTTTCCTCGGACATCATCCGGAAGGAGCTGGCGGGCATCGCCCCCGAAACGCGGCAGACCGAGGATTATGGCGGGGGGATATATTCATCAGAGATGACCGCAAAAACCTATGCGGCCATGTTCGAAAGGGCGGAAGCCGCGCTAAGACAGGGAGACTCGGTCATCCTCGACGCCACCTTCATCAGCCAGGAACTAAGGCAGGAGGCCTATGACCGGGGAGTCAGGCTCGGCATCGAGCCTGTATTCATCGAGTGCCAATGCCCCGAAGAGACCGTCGTCAGGAGATTGCGGGAGCGCCTGCGCAAAAAGAAGAGCGTATCCGACGGCAGGCTCGAGATATACCAAAGACAGAAACAGCGCCTCGCCGAACAGTACCCCGACGGGGCCAAAGTCATCGCGGTCGACACCTCACAGCCCTTCCCCGACGCCATCAGCTCCGTCTTTCGCCGATTCTGGTCAGCGAGGGCCACCGGCGTCTTGACAGGCCGGAACCTAGTGTGATAGCTTTTCCGCCACTTCAGGAAGACCACACCCCAATGCCGGCGTGGTGGAACTGGTAGACGCAGCGGACTCAAAATCCGCCGAGGGCAACCTCATGTCGGTTCGATTCCGACCGCCGGCACCAATACCTCTTTCAGCAACATCCGATAATGTCCATAAAGCCCTCGTAAATGCTTGCTTTCTTATCTCTGCACGTCCGATGCTGTCCGGGGGTATCCCTTGACATCCGGGGTATTCTGGGGGTATTTTTAGCCATATACCCCCAGCTATAAAAGGTAGATACCCCCAAAATTGAGGTGGCCGATGCCCCTGACCGATGTGCAGATACGAAATGCAAAAGCGGGAGAGAAGCAGATCAAGCTGTCGGACGGTGATGGAATGTACCTACTGGTCACCCCGGCCGGCGGTAAATACTGGAGGCTCAAATACCGCATTAGTGGCAAGGAAAAGGTGCTCGCCCTCGGAGTGTATCCGGAGGTTCCCTTGCGAGGGTACTACATGGAAGAGGGCAATAAGGATAGCTGGATTGACGGGGCGCGTGATCTGTGCGCAAAGGCACGTAAACAGCTTGCAGCAGGGGTAGATCCCGGCGAATTGCGCAAGGCCCGAAAGGCTACCAGCTATGAGCAGGCAGACAACAGCTTTGAGGTAGTAGCAAGAGAATGGCACGGCAAGTTTGTCGGCACATGGTCTGCTGTTCATGCCGCCACCCTCAAGGATAGGCTTGAAAAAGACGTTTTCCCC
>JAOUDF010000026.1 GCA_029859385.1 Nitrospirota bacterium | reverse complement strand
GGCGTCGATATACTCTTTTGCCCCAGCTCCGAAGAAATGTACCCCCCCGGTTACCGGACTTATGTCTCCGTTGAAGGCATAACAGACTCCCTCTGCGGCGCTAAACGCCCGGGACATTTCAGGGGCGTTGCCACCATTGTCACCAAGCTTTTCTCAATCATCAGCCCCCACAAGGCATTCTTTGGGCAGAAGGACTACCAGCAAACCATTGTAATAAAACGATTAAACGTCGACCTGAATCTGGGTATCGAAGTCGTGGTTCTCCCGACAATCCGGGAGGCAGACGGGCTGGCCATGAGCTCTCGCAACAGCTATCTCTCGGCCGATGAAAGAAAGAAGGCCGTTCTTATTTATAAATCGCTCTGTTCTGCCGAAAAGATATTTGCATCGGGCGAACGCCGCACGTCCGCCATCGTGACCGGAATGGAGCAAATACTGCACAATATTGATGGGATTGAGGTAGAGTACCTGTCTGTTGTCGACGGCACTACCCTGGAGGATATCTCTCTTGCCCAAAAGGGTGATGTTATCGCCGTGGCCGCAAAAGTCGGCCGGACGCGACTGATTGACAATACTATCCTCTGACTCTTGTGCCGTGGGCTCCAGGGAGAATATCCGTGGACTTCACCCCCGTTTATATCGCAAGCTTTCCGCTGGACAGCTTTGTCGATTTCGACCTCTTTATCAAGCAGGAGCTCAACCGCTTTGTGCTCTACCGCTCCAAGGAGCTGCCTTTCACCTTTGAGGCGCGGGAACGACTGCTGTACAACAAGATCGACTGCCTTTACATCCAGAATTCCGACAAACGGAAATACCAGCACTTTGTAGAAACCAACCTCACCTCAATTATTGCAGATCCCAATATCGCATCACCCAAAAAGGCCAACATTCTGTATCAGGCGTCGGCCAGCATGATGGAAGAGCTGCTGGAAAAACCGGAACTGGGCAACATCGAACGGTCCGCCAGCGTGGCAAAGGGCACCGTGGAGTATCTTCTTCAGGGGCGGCAGTCGTTCTTCAACCTGCTTACCTTCTCGATGCATGACTACTATACCTACAGCCATTCCGTCCATGTCTGCACCTATGCCGTAGCCCTTGCCCAGACACTGGGCATTACCGAGTCGCGCATGCTCAACGAACTGGCGACAGGGGCACTTCTCCATGATATAGGGAAAAGCCATGTCCCCCAGGAGATTATCCAGAAAAAAGGGCCTCTGACGGGCGAGGAAATGGAGGAGATGAAGAAACATCCCGACTATGGACTGCATATCGCAGAGACAACCGATATCATCAGTCCACTGGCGAAGTTTCCTATCATACAACACCAGGAAAAGATTGACGGCACGGGGTATCCCAACGGGCTGGCGGGAGATGAAATTCACATATACGGCCGAATCACCGCCATTGCCGACGTCTTTGATGCAATGACCACCAACCGAAGCTATCAAAAAGCGCAGAACTTCTATGACACCCTGAAGTTCCTGGTCAACCAGCGCTCTTCACATCTTGATATGAAACTATTGATGGAATTTGTTAAACTGCTCGGAGATCGATAATTTATTGATTGGATATAGAGAACCAATCCCTGTTTCTGCAGGCGAAAGACAAAAGGAAGCCCATGAAATTTGACGAAGAAGCCGATTATGTGCCGGTCCAGATAGGATCCATCCCGCTGGACAGCATCCTGAGCTTCAACCTTTACATCCAGAAAAACAATGGGTATGCCCTCTACCGCGAGAAAAATCTCGAGTTTACCGCGGAAACCAAGAGCAGGCTGATCGCCAACAAGGTGGACTGTCTTTACATCATGCAGACGGATACCCAGCGGTATCTGGACTTCATAGAAAGCAACCTCTCCACCATTGTCTCTGACCCGAACACATCGGTTGATTTCAAGTCAAAGGCCGTCTACGAATGCGCTTCCAAAGTCGTGTTCGACGTACTGCAGCAGCCGGACGTAGGCGAAAACCTCGTAAGGGCCGTCGGGGTTGCCCAGAACCTGGTCGATTTCCTGATGCAGGGGCGTGAACCGTTCTTCAAGCTGCTCACGCGCGCCACTCGCGATTACTACACCTACAATCACTCAGTGCATACCTGCACCTATGCCGTGGTCCTCGCCAAAAAGGCAGGATATTCGATGACCAACCGAACCATGCTCGATGACCTGGCCACGGGAATTCTTATCCATGATATCGGTAAAAGCCGTGTTCCGGAGGAGATCATCAACAAGCCCGGTCCCCTGACTCCGGAAGAATGGGTCGAGATAAGAAAACATCCTCAGCACGGTCTCGACATGGCCCGGAACATCTCAGCCGTACGACCGCTTTCCTACATCCCCATTCTGCAGCACCATGAAAAGCTCGACGGGTCGGGATACCCCAACGGCCTTCATGACAAGGATATTCATATTTTCGGGAAGATCGCCGCCATTGTCGATGTCTTCGACGCCATGACGACCAAGAGGAGCTATGCCCCGGCGAAAAGCTATTTTGACACGCTGAAAGAGATGCTCACCATGGCCGACAGACATCTGGACAAGAAACTTCTGCTGGAATTCATAAAGCTGCTTACCGGAAGATAAAGACGCTTCCATGGAGCGGTCGACCTGACTACTTCAGCAACAAGGGGCATCCCATCCGACTGAACAGCTGCCCCAGGGCAAAAAGCGGCAGACCCACCACGTTATGGTAACAGCCGTCGATCCCCGAAACAAAGAGTGCCCCCCTGCCCTGAATGGCGTAGGCACCTGCCTTGTCCATCGGCTCACCGCTATCGACATAGTCCCATATCTCATCCGCAGACAGATCTCGAAACCTGACCTCCGTTGTCTCCACATGATGGCACTCGCTCCTCGGCTGAGATCGCACCAGTGCAATGCCGGTAATCACCTGATGCGTCCACCCCGACAACCGTTGCAACATCCGTGCGGCCTCTTCCCTGTTCGCCGGCTTTCCAAGCACAGCGCCGTCTACGACAACTATCGTGTCGGCGCCAATGACAAGCCCTTTCTCTATCTGCTGCGCGACAACGCCGGCCTTGCCAATGGCCAACCTCAACGCGTGAGAAGCAGGGTCTTCCCCCGCTTTGTACGACTCGTCAATCTCGGCGGGGAAGGCAATAAAATCAACGCCTATTTGTCGAAGCAGGTCGGCCCTTCGGGGAGAGGCGGAAGCGAGCACTATGGGGAGACAGTCATTCATGCCCGCAGCATATCGGCCAAACGCCCGTAAGTCAAGGCAGGAACAGGGGAATATGCTGTCGCCCAAAATGACAAATGGCTTGACAAAGCCTTGCCCGCTCACCTAGTATGGAGCGATTTTCTACCCCTGTAACAGGATTTTTGCATGACCATCCAGGAAGTCTTCAACCTCCACAAAGGCGATCTTCAGCGCATGGAATTTCAGCTGAAGGACAACCTGCGTTCATCCGTCCCCCTCACCTTCGAGATGGGTGACTATCTGATCAGCGGGGGAGGGAAACGGTTGCGCCCGCTGCTTCTCATGCTCTCGGCACGCCTGTCCGGCTATTCCGGGGGCAACGAGACACTGTTGTGCACCATCGTCGAATTCATCCACATGGCTTCACTGCTGCACGACGATGTCATCGATGCCGCCACCGTCAGACGGGGCAAAACCTCGGCCAACGCCATCTGGGGCAACAAAGCAAGCATCCTCGTGGGAGACTACCTCTCATCGAAGGCCCTCCATATGGCGGTGCAATTGAAGGACCCCCGCATTACCGCGACCCTTGCGGAGATCATCACGCTCATGTCCGAAGGCGAACTTCTCCAGCTGCTGAGCACCGGCGACGTCGATGTCACTGAAGAGCGGTATCTGAACATCATACGCCACAAGACGGCCATACTCATCTCCGGGGCATGCCGCCTGGGCGGACTTCTCGGAAATGCCAGCGACGCGCAGGTACAGGCACTGGCTGACTACGGCATGCAGATAGGGCTTGCATTCCAGATTGCCGACGATGCCCTCGACTATTGTGCCGTGGAGCAGAACCTCGGCAAATCGCTGGGCAAGGACCTTTCCGAGGGGAAGATCACGCTCCCGCTCATACATCTTCTCTCGAGCTGCAATGAAACAGAGAATTCACAAGTACGGGAGATTATCTACGCCGACAGCCCCAGCGAATCGGAGCTTCGCTATATACTTGACCTCATGAATCGCTATCGTTCCATCGAGTATGCCCTTGGTCGTGCCAAAGAGATCGCGGAGAGCGGCACTCGAGCCCTCTCGGTCTTTAACAGCTCGCCGGAACTTGAGTCTTTCTACGCCGTTGCTGGATATGTCGTTGAAAGAGAGCTGTAAGGAACTCGACGTATACCATGCACCCTCTCGTCCAGCTTGCCAAGAAGACCGTTGAAGCCTATGTAAAGGAAGGCCGTTTCCCAGATCCGCCAACGGATCCTGTCGCCGAAATGCTGGAGAAGGCCGGCGTCTTTGTCTCTCTCAAGAAACACGGCCAGCTCCGCGGCTGCATCGGCACCTTCTCGCCCACCATGCCCAGCGTCGCGGAAGAAATAATCCGAAACGCGGTCAGTGCTGCCACGCGTGATCCCAGGTTTGCGCCGGTATCAAGCAACGAACTCGCCGATATTGAGTATTCCGTCGACATACTGTCCTCTCCGCTGCCGGTAAAAGACGTAGCCATGCTTGACCCTAAGAAATACGGCGTCATTGTTACCAGTGGCGGCCGCCGTGGATTACTGTTGCCCGATCTTGAGGGAGTGGATACGGTAGACGATCAGCTGGCCATCACCCGTCGGAAAGCGGGAATCGGGCACTCGGAGCCGATTGAGATCGAATACTTTGAAGTGAAGAGGTACCACTAGGAGATCGCAGGAAATGACACGCAGCTATCAGAGACTTGAAGAGCTTGAAGAACAACCCCGATTTACCCGCAGAGAATCAGCTGCAAAGGGCATGACCCCTTCGGTGAAGCGTATTATTGTTTTCTCCCTCCTTGTCGTCGCTCTCGGCGCCTCTCTTTTTTACGCGGCACGGATGCGCGACAGCGTTGACGCAACGCGAGCCCTCGCGGAAAAAACAAAGAAAGAGGCACTGGCAATGCACCAGCAGATAAAGGTCATCGAGGGAGAGCGGGATTCCCTGAGCCTGAGGGTAAACGAACTTACGGCGCTGCTGCACAAAACGCAGGCAGAGAGGGATCAGCTGACCAGAGAGGTCGAAAGCCTTAAAAAGGCGCGCACCGTCCCCGCAAAACCGGACTCAAAAAAGGCAAGAAAGCGCGCTTGACATATGTGACAGGGCAGTGTATAAAGTGGGTCTCCGTACGGGGCTGTAGCTCAGCTGGGAGAGCGCTTGAATGGCATTCAAGAGGTCGTCGGTTCGATCCCGATCAGCTCCACCAAAAATATAAGGAGTTAGGCGACAACGCTTAGCTCCTTTTGTTTTTCAACCCAAGAGACTGTCGAGAGGACAAGATGAAGATACAATTGAAATTCGGGAATTCCCCTTATCCGGTAAACCTCAATGTCAGCGGACTGGGGCTGCTGATGCCTGATGGCGACCTTCTTGACGCGGAAAAATTCAGGGAACTGCGGGAGAGTGCCGGTGTAACCATTACCACCGATTCCCCCAATGAGGTATGTAATGCCCTGGGCGTCCCCCTGAACGAGGCAGGGATCATTGCCGTTCAGTAGCGCCCTTACAAGCCGAACTGATGGGCGCGGCTCGTACAAAAGATGCCCGACGGCCTTTGAGCGGGAAACTCCTTGATTTTCTCATAGGTAGCTGAGTTGTACACCACTACCTTTCCTTCATCCATTACCGAGACATACACCGCCTCTCCCTTGGGGGTAAACTGGGGGTGAATGGCCCCTTCACCCACCTTGATGGTCTTTACCACCGACAGCGTCTTGATATCGATCACCTGTATGCTGTCTCCGCCCGGCCCGACGATGTCAACCCAGACCTTCTTTCCATCGGGGCTGCCCACATTAAAAAGCGCCGTCCCCAGGGTATCGATATATTTGACCAGTTCCCAGCTCTTTGCGTCGTAAACAATAACGCGGTTTTCCTTCAAGGCCGGCACCACGGCCAACCCTCCCATGACTGTCCATCCCTCCAGGTGGGGCACTTTCCATAACGGTACCTTTCCAGGCTCGGCACCCTGCTCGGTGAGGATCTTCTGTACACCCGCTTCCAGGTTCCATGTGTCGATCATCGCCATATAGTTGGCATTGAGCAGGCCTACGACATAGTAGCGGCCATCTGAACCGAGGAAGGCATCATACGGCATGGCCCCGGTATCCCCCTCGGCGCCGATATCCCAATGCTTTTTGATCACGGGGAAATCGGGCTTGCCCGCATCGACTATCCAGATGCCGTCGGCATCCATCAGTGCAAAGAGGAGGAGGTTATCGGGCGCGTCCGCCACGCCAACCACCCGCGATTCCATGGTCTTTCCATCACCAAGATCACGGATGGCCGGGATGACCTTCACGATCTCCATAGTCTCGGCATCGACGATGGTGATGCCGCCCGGCTTGTAGTTGCCTACCGCAATATATTTCCCGTCCTGGGTGATGGCGCCACCGATGGAGTCGTCACCGGCCTTTACACGCTTGACCAGTTCAAGACTGAGAAGGTCGAGCTTGCTCATCCAGCCGTCCCGCTGGAACACATAGGCATAGCTGCCGTCGCGAGAGAAGACCATGGTGGCGTGCTTAAGGTTCCCCAGGCCGGTAATTCGCCCTAGAAATTCATGCTTCGTGCTGTCAAAGACCAGCACGCTGCCGCTCTCTCTTTCGACTACTACCATGAGAGCCGCGGTTCCCCAGCGTTTCTTGGGCGTATCCTGCACCGTACGATTCGAAACCGCGCAACCGGCGAGAAATGCCACAAAGATCAGAAGCAGGGTACTGGCTGCGAGCCGTGAAACGAACTTGTTCATCGAGACATCTCCCTTTTCCCAAGCTCCGCCACCATTTCGTCGGTAAGGCCGATCTCCTTGTCGGTCAGATAGCAGGCAGGGTCCTGGGCCCATACATCGTCATAGATAACCTCGGCCCGCACCCTCATCCCTCCGGCGCAGATATCGAGGTACTTGCAGAGACCGCAACGCCCCTTGACCATTTGATGTTTTTTCTTAAGCCCCGCCATAAGGGGGTCTGACGTATCGTTCCATATCGCGCTGAAGGACCGTTCACGAATGTTTCCAAAGGTATAATGGAACCAGAACTGGTCGGCATGCACGTTACCAAAGCTGTCGATGTTGCCGAGGGCGATGCCGGAGCTGTTCCCCCCGCGCCACTTCAACAAGCGGTATACTTCCTCCGCCCTCTCCGGCTGGTCGCGCAGAATCCGATGGTAGAGATATACGGCATCCGCGTCGTTGTTACCGGTAATGATCTCTTTTTCGATCCCGCGACGATGGAAATCGAGGGTCCGGTCAAAGATATAATCAACCGCCGCCCGCGTCTCCTCGTGCGTCAGATCGTCCCGGATAATCCTCCCTCCGCGACCGGAATAGACAAGGTGGGAGACATAACAGCGCGGTATTTTTTCTCTCTCCAGCATATCAAACATGGCGGAAAGCTGGAGGTAGTTGCGCTTGTTGAGGGTAAACCTGAGCCCTGTCTTGAGCCCCGCATCCTGGCAACGCCGCATGCCGTCCAGGGCCATGTTGAACGCCCCCGGCTTCCCCCGGAACATGTCGTTGACCTCGCCGATGCCGTCAATGCTGATACCAACGTAATCGAATCCCGCGTCCTTTATCTTCTTCACCGCCGCATCATCGACCAGTACACCGTTGCATGAGAGGCCGCCCCGTATCCCCTTGTCTCGGGCATATTTGGCCAGGAAAAAGATGTCGGGCCGCATGAGAGGGTCACCGCCGGAATAGATGATGACCGGCACCTTGAAGGCAGCCAGGTCGTCAATCAGCGCAAGCCCTTCTTCCGTCGTAAGCTCCCCGTTGTAGGCCGTGTCCTTGGAGTCTGAGTAACAGTGGGCACAGTGGAGATTACAGCGAAGGGTGACATTCCATACAACGACCGGGCTCTTGTCTTCGGAGAACTGCAGAAGATTTGAGGGGAGTTTCGAGGTGGTTCTGCCGTGTTTCAGGACATCACCGGATGATGCCCTGCCGCACAGGAGTTTCGTTACGCCTAGCATGGCTCTCGCAATTAAGGCCTTTTCCAATATTTACAGACTACTCAGGCATGATAGCATATTCTGCCCGTATCTCAACCGCGAAGTTGCCTGAAATGAACAGGCGCAGCGCAAAAATTAGATTTTATTAATCCTCTCTGGAAAATATTGACCAGCGAAAGGAACAATGCTAAGAATGTTGCTTTACACTGGATGTATAAAGTTACATAACGCCGCGCTCTCCGAGGGGGAAGCAAGGATGTGCGGCCCGATACTGTTGGAGAAAGGAGGTGGCTAACCTCGTAATTCGCAGTGAGGCAACAAGCGTCAAGCCTGGTTAAATACAAACAAGTCCATGCATTTTAAAAGAAGGGGAGAATTAAACATGAAGAAGTTTCTTGGTATGATCGCCCTCGTGGCGGTGGTTATGTTCAGCTTTGCCGGCAGCAGCTTTGCGTGGGATTCCTACTGGAGCAAGGAAAAATGGCCCGAGGGCAAGGCAAACGGCGTTGTGCCGCCCTGCGGCGTTAACGTACTGCCCCTTGGTGGCGACGATATCCTCCAGGCAACGGTCGACACCTATTGCGGCCTCAACCCCGGCAAGTACAGGTCCTTCATCAATCCTGCCGTAAAGAAGATCTATGATTCCAACGGCACCAAGTATCCTGATGGCATTACCGCCATTCTGGAGCTCAAGGACATCAAGGCTGCTTTCGTCACCTCCCACAAGGGCGGCAAGCCTGTATACGACGCCATCTCCCTGGAGACCGGCAAGTCCATCGCCTCCAAGGACAAGGGTCATCCGCTCAATCCCGAGACCTGCGCCAACTGCCATGCCAGCTACAACAAGGCTTGCATCAAGAGGGGCTATACCTGCGGCAACCGCTAAGCTTTAAAAGATTCAACGACAAAGCCCCCTTCAATGAAGGGGGCTTTTCTTTTTCCACCGGACTTCGTTCATATCAATAGAGCTTGAGAGTGGCGTTGTACTTGCCAACCGGCCTGTTGAAGGGAAGCCGTTTAACCTCCTTCAAAGACGCCGTATCGTAGATGACGACCGCACCATCCGTCTCCCAAATACTGACCAGCGCAAAACGCCCGTCCTTGGTAAACTCTATGTGCATCGCCCTCTTGCCCGGCGAGGGAACAAGCTCCCTGACTGAGCCGGTCTTTTTGCTTAGCAACTGGATCGTATCCGAGCCGGTATCTACCCAGACATCCGGGATATCATTGTGTGTTCTGGCAAAAAAGCCGGCGCCCTTGAGTTTTACCTCTTTCTTTATCTCCCAGCGATAATCATTGACCACAGCCTCATTGGCACTTCCTGGCTGCCCCAGCCTGTGGTCGTCGCCTACGGTAACCAACTCAAGGAATGTCACCCTGGGCGCCGTAATATGCGGATAGGCCACGATACTCTCCCAGCGTCCTCCCCAGAGCGCAGCGGAGGCGAGGTGCGGCATCCCTTCACCCTTGACCGACTGCGTTACCTTTTTCCTTTCCAGGTCGAAGATACTGATATGATCCCCGTCTCTCCCCGCCCCGATGAGAAATCTTTCATTCGGCTCTATGAAGAAGTCGGAAAACGGCTGGTCAAGAGCGACTTTCTCTATCTCCAGGGTCCCGGTATCCATGAACCAGAGTTCGGCCCTGTCGCGGAAAGAGATAACAAAGCGCGCGCTGTTTCTCAGCGCATAAACAGCTCCGGATTTCCCCGGGGCATCAATAATTTTCAGCGGCTTCAGGGTAGCAGTGTCGATCAGCGTCACATTTGCCGGTAGCGCATTGGCGACTGCAAGGACTTTACCATCTTTCGAAACAGCGATATTACGCGTATTAATACCGCCCCTCACGCGGGCCACTTCCCGCCATGCATCAAGGTCGTACTTGACCACCCAGCCGTCCCTGCCGCCCAGATAGGCATATTTCATCTGCTCATCGTACTTGGGACCGCCATGAATGGTGCCGACATGGACCTTGTCGAGGAGAGTAAAAGTGTCTCCATCCATGAAATGGACATCCCCTCTGCCGCCCTCTACTATCATGAAAAGGTTGGTCATGTCAGGGTTTGGCCGGGGCGACAAGGGTTTGTCATCGGAGAGCTTGAGGGTACCGAGCATTTCTTCCACTCCCCATGCCATATCTCGCACGGGAGACCGAAGAAATGCCACTATATCCGCAATCTGGGCTTCGCTGAGGGTTCCGAATGCCGGCATATTGGATGCAGGCAAACCATCTCTGACAATTTCCGCCAGATCTCTATCCTTCTTCTTGCCGATCGTTTCCGGAATGAGGGGTGGGCCGGAAAGTCCATATCTCTGGGAATGGTGGCATGGCGCGCAGTATTGTCGATAGAGCTCTTTCCCTTCCACGGTACCGGCATGAGCATCAACTACCGGTAATACCATCGATACAACGACAAGACCAACGCCTGTAATTTTGGGAAACCTCATAGTGGAACGTCCTCGAAAAAAAACGGGGTGGGGAAATTCCCCACCCCGTTCCGTAGTACAGTTACAAGGATGAATTAGTAGATATCACCCACCGTGTTGGTGACGTTGAACTTGCCGGTAGGAGTTACCAGCCAGTCACCGGTGATCCTCTTCTTCTCCTTCATGGTCTTGTCATCATAGACCACGATCTCACCCTTCTTGTCCCAAACGGAGACCCACACCTCGTCGCCCTTGTCGTTGTACTCAAGGTGAACAACGCGGCCATGGTCGGCAACCTTGATGGTCTTGAAAGGCTCATCCAGGTTCTTCTTGTTCAGAATCGTCAGGCTCCGGGTCTTCTCGGGATCCGGATCCAGGGTGCTGTCAACCCAGATCCTGTCACTCTTGGGATGGGTCTTGACGAACAGACCACCGGCGCCGAGTACGGGAACCTTCTTGACCATCTTCCATGCGTTGGCCTTGTGGTTCACGGGGTCGGTACCGATCAGGGCGAGCGCGGGCTCACCAAGGTGCGGGGTCGCCCAGACAGGACCGAACTTGGAATCATCCCAGTTGGCGCCACGGCCGGGGTGCGGCTTGGTGCCTACATCGACGATAGCAGGAACGTTCTTGTTCTTGGTGTCAACAACGACAACCCTGTTCCTCATGTTCGCAGCCATCAGGAAGTGCCTCTTGTCGGAGGCCCAGCCACCATCGTGCAGGAAGCGCTCGGCCTCCAGCTGGGTGATCTTCAGGTTCTTGAGGTCGGAGTAGTCGACAATCCAGATGTAGCCGGTTTCCTTGATGTTGAGCATCCACTCGGGAGCGATGTGGGAGGCGATGATCGCCGCCACGCGGGGCTCAGGATGGTACTCGTTTGTGTCGTAGGTCATGGAGCGGGTGCTTACAACCTTGATAGGCTCCAGGGTCTGACCATCGAGGATGATGAACTGGGGAGGCCAGTAGTCGCCGATGATGGCGTACTTGTCCTCAAAACCCTTGTACTTGCTGCTGTCGATGCTGCGGGCGTCGCTGCCGACCTTGACCTCGGCCACCATGGTGGGCTTGTCGGTCCAGAGATCGAAGATGGTCGCCTTGCCGTCGCGGCCGATGGAGTACATGTAACGGCCGGAAGCGGAGGACCTGAGGATGTGCACAG
This sequence comes from Nitrospirota bacterium, assembly GCA_029859385.1. Lineage (GTDB taxonomy): Bacteria > Nitrospirota > JAOUDF01 > JAOUDF01 > JAOUDF01 > JAOUDF01. The sequence continues at coordinate 7,267 of JAOUDF010000026.1, read as the reverse complement.
CGAAGCCGGTGTCGACGATGCCGACCAGCTCTTTGGTGTCGCCGTCGATAACGGCGGCCTTGCCGGCGTCACGGAGGATTACACCGAAGTAGTTCTTCCAGTTCCTGTTATGCTGAGGCTTGGACGGCCTCTTGTCGACGGGTACGAGTACCTTCCAGGACTCCTTCATTTCAGCCAGAGACATCTCGGGCGGAAGGGGCGCGGGAACCTGGAGGAAGCGGGCCATGATGTCCCTTTCCTTCTCGGTCAGCATGTCCTTGAAGGAAGGCATACCGCCGGGGGTACCGAACTCAAGGAATACCTTGAGGGCATCGGTGCCAAGGGCGGTCGTCCTCTTGGGCTCCAGGTTAGGGCCGGTGGCGCCCTTCCTCAGGGTGCCGTGGCAACCGGAGCAGCGGTCAAAGTATGCCTTCTTACCAATCGACATTTCCTCGTCAGACACCTTTACTTCGTTGGCTGACGCGAATCCGGCGGACAGCGCAATCGCGGCTACCGGCAACATATACAACCATTTCTTCATGTATTCCTCCTTCTTTAGGAATAGAGCCACAACACATTGCCACTCATGCTGAGTGACACACTGCCTACTTCCCGGACCACCTCCTTCCCTTCGAGAGGTTTTTACTTGATCCCATATTCTGTCCGCAATTTATGCAGACAACATAAGCCCAACTCTAGGCTCGTCCAGTACTTAGAGACTGATTACTCTATATCAATTCACCAAGCCCCTATGTGACTTTTATCACCTTCACATAAATTTTATCGCGATTGGCTGCTCTCCCCCCGGAGAAAAACTTCCTAAATACCTTCCGCGGAGCCAATCGCCGCAGGTTAACCAGTATTAATCATGGAGAAGACCTAATTCACTATCACGAACGAGGAAGCCGTGTCAACAGTTTTTGCACAAGCTTATCTGGCTTGAAAGGCTGATTTTTCGGCTATCCCTTCATTGCAGCAATGGTCTTTCCGTAATCCGCCGAATGAAAAACCGCCGACCCGGCCACAAGAATGGTCGCACCTGCATCGACCACTTGCCGTGAATTGTCGGCCTTCACCCCCCCGTCAACCTCAATTTCTATCGATCGGCCTGTGGTCATTCGGGCGGCACGACCAATTTTGTCCAGAGACGCAGGGATAAAACTCTGCCCTCCGAAGCCGGGGTTTACCGACATGATCAGCAGGAGGTCCATGCAGTCGAGCACCTCTTCTACCGCCGACAGCGGCGTGGCCGGGTTGAGGGACACTCCTGCCCTCACCCCCCGTCCCTTGATCGCCTCAAGGGTGCGGTGCAGATGGATACATGCCTCGGCATGCACGGTGACAATATCAGCCCCGGCGTCTATGAAGGCATCGATATATTTTTCCGGCTCTACAATCATCAGGTGCACGTCGAGCGGCAGGCGGCTCCTCTTCTTCACTGCCGCCACTACCGGCGGACCGATGGTGATATTGGGCACGAACCGGCCATCCATTACATCGACATGGAGCAGGTCTGCTCCGGCCCTTTCCACGGCTTCAATCTCCTCTCCCAGACGACAAAAATCGGCGGAAAGGATGGACGGTGCTATCTTTATCATCGAGTTTTCTCCGGTTTGTTTTGTTTTTCCTTCACTGGCTGCCTGGCCATAACCATTACCACCAGATCAACCACGTCACCCGCCTTGACCGGTGTCCCGGCCTGCGGTTTCTGCCATGTTACTATTCCTTCCCTGTTTCCCTGGCTGTAGTTCAGTGTACCTACCTTCAGGCCGAGCTTTTCGAGGAGATGCTCTGCCTCGCCTATGGTCATCTCTCCCAGGGCAGGCATAGCCAATACCTGTGTCTGCGGCCCCGTGCTCACAAGAAGACTGACACTCCCGCCCCGGTTCAACGAGAGTTCGGATGAAGGGTTCTGCACCACGACCTTTCCCCGCTCCACCTGCTCACTGAACACCCTGGCCACATCCCCTATCCTGAAACCACTCTGCTGAAGGGCGATTTCAGCCTCCCGCTGAGACATCCCCGTCACCGTCGGCACTGCTACTTCATGGGCTCCCTTGCTCACACGGACCGCGATACTCCGCCCTTTTTTTACCGCGGTCCCCGGCAAAGGCTCCTGGCTTATCACGTAGTTGGCGGGCAAGTGGGGATGGTACTCCTCGCCGTCAATCTTGAGGCGCAGGTTCATCCTGCTGAGGACATCGACGGCATAAACCATATCGCGCCCTACAAGATCGGGCACCACCAGGCTGCTACCGCCGATGAACCAGCGCATGCCTACCAGCACCGCGAGAAACCCGAGCAGGGCAATCCCGAAAAAAAGGGCCGCCCATTTCAAAAAGGCCCTGAACCCCGTCACTTATCCCCCTTCACGAGCCGAACCGCAAAGAAACCGTCCATGCCTGCGTCATTACCAGCGGTATCAAGACACAAGCCATTCTTTACAAAAACATGCGCCGCTGCAGGCAGAAAAAGCAATGGCGATTCGACAGTCATTCCCGGTGAATCCCTGAGAAACGATCCTACCAGCTCCATGTTCTCTTCCGGTTCGGTAGAGCAGGTGGCATACACAAGACTTCCGCCCTCCCGCAAACAGGACGCCGCACCTTTCAATATAGCAAGTTGTCGGCCCTTAAGGCGGTCCAGATCGGACAATTTCTTTTCCCAGCGAGCCTCGGGATGACGCCTCAGCACACCCAGCCCCGAGCAGGGAACATCGACCAGCACCCGGTCGGCAAAGCCGGTTTTTGACTGCAAATCGGGCAGAGATGCATCGGCCACCATCGGCGCTATTGCCCGGAGCCCCAGCCGTCCGGCGGCCTCCGCCACCTTCTCCAATCGCTTTGCATGATTGTCCACGGCGACAACGCGCCCCCGGTCGCCCATCATCTCCGCCAGGTGGGTAGCCTTGCCTCCGGGAGCCGCACAGAGGTCGATGACCGTATCACCCGACTCTGGGGCGAGGAGCAGGGAAACTAACTGGCCGCCTTCGTCCTGCACGGAAAACCAGCCCTGCCGGAACGCACTCGTCCCAAAGGGGTTCCCGCCCGTAACTTTTATGCCGGTCTCGGCCACCGATGTTGGCTCGCAGGCGATCCCCTCTTCCCGGAGCTTCGAGATAAGCTCGTCGCGCGTCCCCTTCAACCTGTTGACCCGCAGGGTAAGCGGCGGGACTTCGTTATCGGCAGCCAGGAGCCGCTCGGCCTTCTCCGCACCGTATCGGTTAACCCAACGGCTGACAAGCCATTCGGGATGCGAATACCGCATTGCCAGCGAGGGTACCGACTCGCCTCTTGAGATGCCGTCGACTATTTCGCGGCCCTTCTCCGAAACCCTTCTCAGCACTGCATTTACGAGGCCCGCCGTCCCGGCATGCCCGAGCTTCCTGGCAATCTTCACCGATTCGTTCACCGCGGCCGACGCCGGCACCCTGTCCATGAAGAGAAGCTGGTAGGCACCTGCCCGCAGGGTATTCAGCACGGGAACGGGAAGCGACGGAAGGTCGCCCTTCAGAAACGAAGCCAGCGCAAGGTCAATCACCGAGCGATTGCGCAGCACACCGTAGGCGATCTCCTGAAAAAAGGCCTTGTCCACGGCTGCCGGATCGGGACGGCCGAGAAATGCCTCGCATTCCGCGGCAAAACTGCCCTCGCGACCGACCCGGCCCAGCGCCTTGACCACCGCGATGCGCACCATATCGACAGTTTCAGCACCGGCCACAGGCCGCCGGGCGGCACGCTCCCTCATCCGCCTGCCACCGCAGGCTCTTCGCTCGACTGTTTGTCATCCTTCCCCAGGCTTGCAAAGTAGAGCATGGCTTCCCCCACCTTGCGGTAGTCGATCTTGGTATCGAAGCAGGGGCCGTTGGGACGATCAAGCAGATAGCCAAGAACGGGGAGCGGAAAGCTGTCCTGAAGCCCCGAGGTCATGTCCCGCTCGCACGCCACAGCGATGATGGCATGGGGGCGCCGCTCCTTGAGAATCTTGCGGGCCAGCGTCCCGCCCGTCGCCACGGAGAGGTGCACGTTGTATTTCTTCGCGATCTTGAGCAGATCCATTATGTCGCACCTGCCGCAGGAAACGCAGTTGTAGACATCGGTCGTAATTTTGCGGTCGCACTCATGGAACTGAAGGCAGTGAGGCATCATGAGCAGGAGCTTTTCTGGCTTGATCGGCTTGAGACATGCCTTGACCAGGATGTTGTTGATCTCTACCAGCCCCTGCTGCACCCGGTCGCGGGAAACACCAAAAATCTTCGCCACCGGTACCATCATCGGATAGAGGAACTTCAGCACCACCCCCCTGAGCGGCTGGGCCAGGAATATCCGGTTGCGGGTCGTCAGAGCGTAGGCCAGCAGGCCGCTACCCAGGGTAATCAGGAACAGGAAGATAACGATGACTGCCCCAACCAGCTTGGGCAACAGTGAACTGACGTCGACAAGCCCCGTCGCCGGAATGAACCAGAGCCCCAGCGCCAGCAGGAACATCACCGCGACGGTGGAGAAGAGGATGGTAATAAAGAGACGTTTCTGCGACACGCTATGATACCTTTCCCAGGACCGTCCCCGGATGGACGCCATGCCCTAAACTGTACTCCCGGGCGCCTACCGGCCCTTTGCCCGGGGCCTGCACCTTCTTCACCAGCAGACTGCCCGAACCGGCGGCAACGGTCATTCCGCTTGCATCTATGGCCAGCACAGTGCCGGGCTTTCCAACATTGGCTGCATCATCGAGGGGCACAGCCTCGATAATCTTCATGACGGCACCGCCATTACTGGTAAAGGTTCCCGGCCAAGGATAGAGACCACGGATCTGCCCGTCGATTTCGGCGGCACTGCGACCCCAGTTTATCTCGCCGTCCTCTTTTTTCAACATTGGTGCATAGGTGACCAGGGCGGGGTCCTGCACAACCGGCATCAGCGTCCCCTCGGCCGCCCTGCGCAAGGTTTCCACCACCAGGGCACCGCCCGCTTCAGACATCTTGAGGCCCAGGCTGGCCGTCGTATCGGTCGGTAGTATCTCCAGTTCGTCCTTCAGCAGTATCTCACCGGAGTCGACCTCTTCCGTCACATACATGGTGGTAGAGCCGGTTACCCTGTCGCCGTTGAGGATGGCCCAGTTGATGGGTGCCGGGCCGCGATATTTCGGAAGGAGGGAGCCGTGAAGGTTGATGCAGCCATACACCGCCATATTGCGGTAGAGCAGGGCCGTGGGAAGTATCTGGCCGTAGGCCACCACCACGATCACCTCGGGGGCGAACTCCCGTATCCGCTGAATGGCCGCCTCTTCGCGGACCTTTACCGGCTGGTAGACAGGAAGGTTGTGGTCCAGGGCAAACTGCTTCACCGGCGACGGAGTCACCGCCATGCCGCGCCCACGGGGCTTGTCGGGCTGCGTCATCACTGCGACGATCTCATGCCCCGCCTCGAATATTGCCTTCAATGTCGGCACCGCAAAGGCCGGGGTACCCATGAAGAGTACCCTCACAGGTTGACCTCTTCGCGCTTCATCAGCTTCTTGACTCTACGTTTGTACATCTCGCGCTTTAGGGCGCTGATCCGGTCGATAAAAAGGACGCCATCCAGATGGTCGATCTCGTGCTGGATCGCCCGGGCAAGCAGCTCTTCACCCTCTACCTCTACCTCGTTGCCATCGCGGTCCAAGGCTTTGACCTTCACATGGTTGAAGCGGCAGACATCTGCCTGGTAATCAGGCACGCTGAGGCACCCTTCCTCCTCGCAGATTTCCCCATCTTTAAAGGTGATAACAGGGTTCACGAGCGCCAGCGGCGGAATTTCGGGATGACTGTGGCTTATATCGATGACTATGACCCGCTTCGAAACACCCACCTGCGTCGCCGCGAGACCAATCCCCGGTGCGGCGTACATCGTCTCGAACATATCGTCGATCAGTTGACGGATTTCGTCACTAACCTCGGCAACCGGTTCGGCCTTGTTCTTGAGGACGGCATCGGGGTATTTGTATATCTTCAGTACTGGCATAACATGGCCTTTTCAAAAGGTTTTGCAGGGGAACAGGATACCACTCCGCCCCCGTAAAATCAACTGAACTCACGGGCGGTTCCAGAGCGGCGCACCATTGGTCGCCTCACATGGCGCTTCGCCCACGAACTTCGCAAACTGCTTGTGGAACGCCTCCGCCAGCGACCGGGCGCCTTTTATATAGGCATCGTTATCGTGCCATGCCTCAGCAGGATTCAATACACCTGAGGGAACTCCACGGCAATTTTGTGGTATCCGGAGGCCAAAGATTTCATCCGGTACAAACGGCACCGAATCCAGCTCGCCGTTGAGGGCCGCGTGCAACATGCGCCGCGTGTAGGGCAGGTCCATGCGGCTGCCCACGCCGTAGGGACCGCCCGTCCATCCGGTATTCATGAGCCAGCAGCGCACGTTGTGCGTTCGGATATTTTCACCCAGCATCCGGGCATATACGCCGGGATGCAGCGCCATGAACGGCCCTCCGAAGCAGGGGCTGAAGGTGGCGGTCGGCTCCGTCAGCCCGGCCTCGGTTCCTGCAACCTTGGCCGTATAGCCGAGGATGAAGTAGTACATCGCCTGCTCCGGCGTAAGCCGCGCAATCGGCGGCAACACTCCGAATGCGTCGGCCGTCAGCATCACGATGTCCATCGGCTGGCCGCCAGTGCCGGGATAGATCGCATTGGGCACATGGGTTGAGATCGGGTAGGCAGCCCGGGTGTTTTCGGTGATCGTTTCGTCGTCGAAGTCGATGTGGCGGGTTTCGGGGTCGATGCGCACATTCTCCACTATGGCGCCGAACTTCTGCGTCGCTGCGTAGATCAGCGGCTCGTTCTCCTTCGACAAACGAATGACCTTGGCATAGCAGCCCCCCTCGAAGTTGAAGACGCCATCGGCGCTCCAGCCGTGTTCGTCGTCGCCGATGAGCGTCCGTTCGTCGTCCGAGGAAAGCGTCGTCTTGCCTGTCCCCGAGAGGCCAAAAAATATCGCCGTCTCCCCTGCCCTGTTCATGTTGGCCGCGGCATGCATCGGCAACACCCCCACCTCGGGCAGCAGATAGTTCATGATGGTAAAGATCGATTTTTTAATTTCACCGGCATAGGCCGTGCCGCCGACCAGCACCAGCCGCCTGCCAAGGTGCAGCAACACGAAGGTCCCGGACCTGGTTTTATCGCTGACAGGATCGGCAAGAAACTCCGGTACATGGACCACCGTGAAGGCCGAACCATCCACTTTGACCAGATGGTCGAGGTCCGCCGGAGGCAGAAACATCGTACGGGCGAAGAGTG
>JAOUDF010000194.1 GCA_029859385.1 Nitrospirota bacterium | reverse complement strand
CAGGGGCGGGTCAAAGAGAATATTCTGGACGGGATAGATAAGTTTGTTGGTCCCCGAATAGTGCGGGCAAGGGATCGCGGCGAACTGCTGATAAAGATGCGCAATGCCTTGCTTCATGGAAAAAAGCCATCTGTTGAACAGTGTGATGAGTACCTGCAATACTACGATACCTACGACGTGGATCCAGCAGTTGATCAGATAAATATTCTTAAGGTCTGTTTATGGGAAATGTCTGGTGTTAATGAGGTTTAGGCATTATTATTGCCGGTTCCGCTGTGGCGGATAGACGATGTAGGTGATGACCACCAAGCCGCCGAATACGGTATAGATCAGGATGAAGGCCCAGTCCGGTGCCCTATAAAAGAGCAGCCGGTTAAGCCAGTAGCCGATGAAACTCATCTCATACGCTCCGGTCCCGGCCAGTCGCCGTAAATAATTTTCCAGGGTCGTCAGCGGGCAGATCATGCCCAGCCATGTGGAAATCACCACGAAGAGGATCGCCGCGCAATGCAGCAACCGGAAGGTTAAGCTGCGAACCCAATGCCACTTCCTGAGCCATCCGGTCAGAATCAGGGCTTGTCCGCCAACCACGAAGAGGACAAACAGGGCGTGAAGGGCAACCGTCAGGTCGGCAAGGATGTTGTAAAAATCAGGCGTCATTGAGAGTCCTTAATTCGCCAAGATTACTTGCATAAGGCTATCACAAACAGGCAATCATGCCATTGAACTGATTATGATTTGCATCATGAGGCCCTCTGCGCTATGATGGTATCCTTTTTCACCAAAATTTAACGGAGGTAGTTTCAATGAGTGCAGTATTAGGTCCGATTCATCAGTGGATGTGGAGCAAGATCAAGCTGGTCCAGAGCAGGGAAGAGGCCCTTCTCGAGGCCCTTTACGAGAAGTTCGGCGCCGATGCCGAGGCGGTGGCAGGCAAGCCCCGTCCCAGCAGCCTTCCGCCCAAGCCCGAAGTTCCGCTGGGCGAGCTGATAGGGGAGTACAATATCCACTACTGGCTCAACAACGCCATTCAGGAGATCGAGACGAGCGAGGCAAAGCTGGTCACCGATTTTATCGCCAAGTACGGCGACGAGGCTCTGGGGGTGATCCGCGAGACGTTCCGTGCCGAGGGGAGAAAGAGCGGCGAGATGGCATCGGTGGACCAGGAGATGCGGCGTTCGACGGCCCGCGGCGGTTACGAGCTCCTCAACAGCGTAATGCTTGACGGCATGCCCTGCGACCAGGTGACGGCGGTGCCAGAGGCCGGTGATACCCGGGCGGTACTGATTCACTCCGCCTGCAACCACCTGGAGCACTGGAAGGCCGCCAAGGCCGACGTGGCCGTGATGTGCAAGCTCAATGGCGAGTGGGTAGCAGGCGTCATGGAGGCCATTAATCCCAAGTTCAGCCATGCACGGGAAGCCGCCATCGCCCTGGGGCAGCCGCAGTGCAAGGACGTCTTTACCCTGGCCCAGTAAAAGGGCGGCCAGGGCCACGGATCAGATTCAATTACACCAGTTGTTAAAGGAGGGTCACATGTCAGAAAAAGTAATGATCAACAAGGATATGCTCATCGGCGACATCGTCAAGGTGAAGCCTGAGGCGGCTGCAATCATTGAGAAGTATTTCGGCAAGGGGTGCTTCACCTGCCCCGGCATCAACATGGAGACCATCGCGTTTGGTTCCACGATGCACGGTACCGACCCCGATGCCATGGTCAGGGATATCAACGAGGCGTAAGGTTACGAACGGGAAAGCTCCTTGTTCGTAATCGATACGGCTTTTAAGGTTAAGAATGCGTATTTACATAATCTACAGCGGCGGCGCCCTCCCCAGGGACAAGGAGCCGTTTACCGTCACCTTCGACGATACCTTTGCCAAGCGGGTCATCCGTCATATCGAGGACGACCAGTCCCTCTGCGACGGGTGCGGCACCAAGTGTGTTTCGTGCCGGCTGCCCTACAAGATTGCCTTCGGCGACCATATTGTGGGAACCGATCAGCTCCCCTCGGTGATGGAGCACTATGTGGACAATCCGCAGAAGTACCTTCCCGCCGAGATGCCGGAGCATGACGTCATGCTGGCCATCAACGTGCACGAGGATATCCTCATGGCACTGCCCGAAAGGGCCAAGAATGCGGGTGCCCGGGCCTTCATCGTACCGGTGGAAAGCCCCGAATGGCTGACCCGGGGTACCCGTACCCAGCTTAGGAAGCAATGTGTCAAACTGGGTTTGGAGTCGTCGTATCCCAAGCCATTCTGCGCGCTGGAGCAAAAGCCGGAGCACCCCTTCATCAACGAGTTCATGAAGTTTTTCCGCATCGGCAAGCCGGAGATCAGGTTCACCATCAAGAACGGCGTCATCGACTACGCCAAGGTGCTTCAGTGCGCCCCCTGCGGCAATACCTACTTTGTTGCCCACAACCTCAAGGGGGTGTCGGTCGACGACAAGCAGAAGCTTCACGACGTCGTCGCCAAGTACTGGCACAGCTATCCCTGCGTCGCCTCCATGAAGATCGACCCCGAGCTTCAGGATACCATCCTGCACAAGGGCGGCTACATGCACTACGACTGCGTGGATAAAGCCAAAGAAGAGGCTGAAGCTGCCGCAGCCAGCTGAAGAGGGCGGCGGTCGACGCGTCATTTGCCGCTTTATCCTCTGACCTTTCTTGCCTTTAACTGCCTTGCCAATTGAGTTTTTCGGTGGTACCTTTAGCTCCAACTCAGGTTTAAGACCATATAGATATCATGCATGACCTTAAGGAACTGGATGCTCAGGGGTTGACGGACTTCGTACAAGGGCTCGGTCTTGAAGCCTACCGCTCCCGCCAGCTCCGGGACTGGATATACAGAAAACGCGCGTCGACCTTTGACGAGATGACCAACATCTCCAGGGAGGTCAGGGAGAAGCTGAAGGGAGAGGCCTTTATAGGCGAGCCGACCCTCCTTGAGGCCCGGCGCAGTTCGGACGGGACGACCAAGCTGCTTCTTGAGATGCGCGATGGCCACCACGTGGAGTCGGTCATCATCCCTGAAGAGGACCGTCTCACGCTTTGTGTCTCGTCCCAGGTAGGATGTGCGCTGGGATGCCGGTTCTGCCTCACGGGCAAGGGGGGGCTGGCAAGGAACCTGACAGCGGGCGAGATCGTCAGCCAGGTAATGGCGGCGGAAAAACTGATTGCAACGGACAGCTCCCGGGAGCGGCGACTTACCAACCTGGTCTTCATGGGCATGGGAGAGCCACTGGCGAACTTTGATGAAGTGGCCGAGGCCCTCCGGCGGCTCACCGACCCCGAATGGATGGCGTTCTCGGGGCGGCGGATAACCGTTTCGACGGCCGGGCTGGTGCCGGGCATCCGGAAGTTGGCCGCCAGCGGGCTCAAGGTGAGGCTGGCCGTGTCGCTCAATGCGACGACCGACGAGGTGAGAGACGACATAATGCCGGTGAACCGGCGCTATCCCATAGCGACTCTGCTGGAGGCGTGCAGGGAATACCCCCTTACCCCCCGCGACCGGATCACCTTCGAATATGTTATGCTTAAGGATATTAATGACTCTCTCGACGATGCAAAACGGCTGGTGAAAATGCTCAAGGGGATACCCTGCAAGGTAAACCTGATCCCGTTCAACGAGTTTCCCGGTTCGGAGTTCCGGCGACCGGCGGGACAGAGGGTTAATGCCTTTCAGGAAATACTGATGAGTAGAAACTTCACCGCCTTTGTCAGGCAGAGCAAGGGCGCCGACATCTCGGCCGCATGCGGCCAGCTGAGAGCGGACAGGCAGAAAGGGAACGCTTCGTGAGCGAAGTAGACGATACCAACATCGGCGAAGAATATCACCAGGCGACAAAGTATGCCCGGGAGTCGCTCCCCTGCAACCAGCTCGACTGGGAACACCGACCGGAGGCCTACAAGTCCTACGGCGGGGAGAGGCCGGAGACCAGGCTGCCGAAGCCCGACCTGCACGGCGGGTGGCCCCTGTGGGATGCCATCCATTTCCGGCGATCCGTGAGAAAATACAGCAGCGAGGCCCTTTCCCTTGCCGATGTATCGCAGCTTCTTTGGGCCAGCCAGGGGGTGACTACCACCTTCGGCCCCTACCTCTTCCGCGCCGCTCCGTCGGCGGGGGCGCTCTACCCCATAGAAACCTATCTTCTCGTCAACCGCGTCGATGGACTCGCTGCCGGGCTTTACCATTACAACATACCGCAACACAGTCTGGTCCTTCTCTCCTCCGGCGAACTGGGAGGGGAAATGTCGTCGGCCGCCCTTGAGCAGAAGATGGTTGAACGCTCGGCCGTCACCTTTATCTGGACGGCTATGGTGGAGCGCTGTACCTGGAAATACGGCGAGCGGGCCTTCCGCTATATCTACATGGATGCAGGGCATATTGCCGAGAACCTGAACCTCGCGGCTGTTTCACTTGACCTTGGTTCTTGCACCATCGGTGCCTTTTTCGATGATGAAGTGAACCGGATTCTCGGCATCGACGGCGTCGAGGAGACGGTAGTTTACATGGCCACCGTGGGCAAGCTGGTCGAATGAGAAGCATTGTCGCTCCTTTCCGGTTGAGGGGTTGCCGCCCAGTCATTCTCCTTTTATTTGTCATACTCATTATCGCCGCCTCATCTGCCGTTCAGGCAGCCGAGGGCGACGATGCAATCCATTCAACCTCCCGTACCATCAAACATCTCGCGACTCTCGATGGGCGGGGTCTTGGCACCATGGAAGGGCGCGCCGCCCGCGATTTTATCGCCTCACGGTTCAAGGAGATGGGCCTCGAAACC
>JAOUDF010000193.1 GCA_029859385.1 Nitrospirota bacterium | reverse complement strand
TAATTCCCCAGCACGCAATGCTTGGCATAATCGGCGGCCTCGTTGGCCGTCCATTCGCCCTTGGGCTTCTCCTTCATCTTGTTGCACCAGGCCTCGGTCCCGGGCGCCGGCGCACAGGCGACACCTGCCGCCAGCACTACTATCGCCGCCGTACCCAGCAGGATTCTTTGCACCGTTCTCATCATGGCAACCTCCCCGGAAAGAGTTATCTGTATTGTCTTACCACACCGGTGACCACTCCGGCAACTTTCAGTTCGTTTCTTGGTTTGATAGGAGGGTATTTCTGATTGGCGGCGATGAGGGTTACGCTGTCGCCCCGTTTGCGCAGATATTTCATGGTCCACTGTCCGTCGACCTCGGCGATGACGATGTCGCCGCTTTTGGGCGTCTGCCCACGGTCCACGATGACCATGTCGCCGGGGAGTATCCCCGCGCCGGACATGGAGTCGCCCGATACTTTAAGGAGAAAGGTGGCGGCCCGGTTGCGGATGAGGAGGTCGTCCAGGGAGAGGGTATCGGCCAGCTCCTCTTCGGCGGGGCTGGGGAAACCGGCCTCTACGGTGCCGAGTACCTTCACCGCCCCGGCGATGGAGCGGGGGATGAGCCGCCCCTTCTCGTCCCTCGAAAGTGTCCCCGCCTCCTCGAGTCTGCCAACCAGCTTGGAGACGGCGTTTTTGGATTTGAGCCCCACCAACTCACCCAGCTCGGAGAAGCTGGGCATGCGGCCTGTGTCGCGATGGAAGCGGCCGATGGCGTCGACCCGTTCTTTGAGTTTTTCCGGTTCTGTCTGTCTGGCCATGTAGAGACTATAGGTGAACAACTGTTCACTGTCAAGGGTCTTTTCCCCTTGCAATCATCGGTAAAACCATCTAAAAATAACGGCTCTGACTTTTACGGATACAAGGAGGTTCTCAATGGCAACTGTAGTAAATGTGAAAGAGATGGCAAATTTCAACTCCCTTGGTTTCGCGCCCCAGCTGGCCATGATGACCAGCAAGGCCCGGCTTATCCTCCTCTGCCTCGAAGCAGGGCAGGGGATTCCCTATCATCCGGACCCGGCGGAAGTGGTTTTCATCTGCATGAAGGGAAAAGGGGTGTTTGAGCTGGGTGACGAGAAGATCCCCTTCTCCGACGGTACTCTCATCCATGCCCCTGCCGGAACACCGCGCGGGATCTCGGCTGAAGAGCAGACCATGGCGGTGGCGGTGAACCTGGGGATGGGCTGAACTGTTTCCCCCGCCTCCGACGCCCCCTCGGGGCGGTTTTAAAGACTGATATGGGCGCATCTTGTTGATACCTGGCGGTCTTCCCGCGGGGCATTGTAATTATGGAGCGGTGTGATGGGCGAAAGTTTACAAGATGGCTGGATATCAGCCTTTAAAACCGCCCCGAGGGGGCGCCGGAGGCGAAGAATTCAGGCTGAGCGCATCGGTTGCCAGAAGCAAAGGGAGTATGCTATAGTTATTTCAGGTGAAGTCAAATCCCTGAAAGAGGTTTGTGATGGATATTCTCATTAACGACGTGTTGCCAACCCAGTCGGTTACCAATACGAACCGTCCCCTGGAGACCGAGGTGGCGGTAATGAACAAGGCCCTCGACCTGCAAAAGGCCGAGGGGCAGGCTATGCTTGACCTGCTGGCCAAGGTCACGCAGAAGGGGCAGACCATCGATATCAAGATATGAACCGGTCATGTCCCGGAGTGAATGAAAGGGCGGCGGAGGTAATCCGTTGCCCTTTTCTTGTATGACGGCCGTCATATTCCCCGTATCCCTATATTCCCTATCCTGCTTTCGACAGTTTTCTTTCCCTACAGGAGGTTTTTGAATGAAGAAGGTTGTATCACTCATGGCAGCATTTCTGATTGTCGCCGGTACTACGGCAATGGCCGCGGAGAAGCACTCTCACGACAGCCACGATTCTCATGCGGCTCCCGCGGCATCAAAGGCCCAGCCCAAGGCATCGAAGGACAAGACCCCCAACCCGGTAAAGGACGAGATGGTTGCGCTGAACGAGGCGTTCAAAAACCTGCTCGACGCCATTCTTCTCAATGAGCCCGAGAAGGTGGAACTCCCTTTCCACAACGTCCACAGGTACAAGGAAAAGACCATGGCCGCGGCAAAGAAGGGTGAAATAAAGCTCCCGAAGAACAACGACAAGTTTGCGGAGTTCGAGAAGCTGGACGAGAAGTTCCACCACGACCTCGAAGGGATACTGGCGGCGGCGGACAAGAAGGACATGAAGGCCCTCACCGCAAAAACCCACAAGCTTTTCGACGCCTGTGTGGAGTGCCATAGCAAGTTCAGAAACAAGTAAATAACAGGAGGAAAATATGAGAAATACGACCATTGCGGTGATGCTGTCGGCGGTGCTGGGAATTACCCTGGTGGCCTATGCCGCCGAGCAGATGGACCACAACAAGATGCACGAGATGATGATGAAAAAAGGCGGCATGAAGAGTGACGACCGGACGCAGCTCAACGTCCCCGAGCCGATGAAGGTCATGCAGAAGAGGATGATGCGCGAGCACCTGGGTACGGTGCAGGAGATCGTGGCGGCCCTGGCGAAGAATGATCTCCCCAAAGCCGCCGAGATCACCAGCGCCAACCTGGCCCTGACCCCCGAGGAGGAGCAGCGCTGCGGCATGGTGGAGAAGATGACCGGCGAGAAGGATTTCACGAAGTTCGGCATCGCCATGCACAAGAAGGCCGACGAACTGGTCGTTGCGGCCAAGGCGGGTAACCGCGACGGCGCGCTGGCGGCCCTGGACGGCGTCATCGGTGCGTGCAACGCCTGCCACGAGAAGTTCAGGCACTAATCATCGCGACAAAGCCTCTCGCCCGGGCGGCATGCTGCTAGGGCGAGGGGCGTCTCTTCCAGTTAAAGTAATCCTTCAGTATCCGGCGGTGGTCAAAGACGAGAGGCTCCGGTAAATCCGCTTCGGTAAAGATTCCCACTTCCTTTGCATCGTCCGCCGCCTTCGGTTCACCCTTCGCCCGTGCGACGAAGACGGTGCTGATGGTGTGTCGCCGTGCATCCCGTGACGGGTCGGAATAGGTGTGGAGCTGTCCCGCCAGTTCGACATCCAGCGAGACCTCTTCCTTGGCCTCACGCACCGCCGCCTCTTCCAGCGATTCACCGTAATCGACGAACCCTCCGGGTATCGCCCAGCCGAAGGGCGGGTTTTTACGCTCGATGAGGACGATCCCTCTTCCCTCAAGCTCGATGATGATATCGACCGTAGGGACCGGGTTGCGGAACTTCTCCACCTCGTGACCGCAGGAGGGGCACTTCATGAAGGTACTGGTTGTTTCAGCCATCGTAGTCTCCTCCGCATTCTTAAATGGATGTTGACACTGCCGCCCCCCCGCGTTATACCTCTGACATCATTCATAAGGGAGAGACCCTGTGCCGAAACTGCTGCATACCGCCGACATACACCTGGGCGCACCCTTCAAAAACCTTGGAGAGAAGGGGAAAGAGGTCCGTCGGGCGCTCCGGGAGACCTTCAGCGCCCTTCTCCGGCTGGCGGCCGACGAGCGGGTTGACCTGGTCCTCATCGCCGGTGACCTCTTTGACGCGAACCGGGTGCCTGCCGATCTGGTCGACTTTGCGGTCGCTGAGATTGCCGCCGCACGGGTCCCCGTCTGCATCCTCCCCGGCACCCACGACTGTCTCGATACTTCGTCGGTATACCATGGGGCGAAGTTCGGCGGTATCGAAAATCTCTTTATCTTCACCGAAGGCGTGACCCACAAGGTCTACGCCGATCTTGGCCTCACCATTCACGGCAGGGCCAACAGCGCAAACAAGAGCCTCCAGAGCCCCCTGGCCGGGATTTCACCAAATGCCGACACCCGCTGGAACGTGGCCATGGCCCACGGCAGCATACGGATCGAATCGAAATCGGCCCCCGACGACTACCCTGTCTCGTTGGAAGAAATCGCAGCCTCCGGCATGGACTATGTGGCGCTCGGCCACTGGCATGTCGCGCAGGACTTCTCCCGGGGAAAGACTAAGGCATGGTATTGCGGGACGCCGGAGAACCTGACCTTCGACGAGAGGAGCCCGGCAGGGCAGGCCCTGTTGGTCACCATCGACGATACGGGGGTGTCGGTAGAATCCAGGGAAACAGGCCGTTATTCCTGGCGCGAGGTCTCCATGGATGCAGCGGAGGTAAACGACGAACCGGCGCTCCTTGGCAAACTGAAGCCCCTGGCGGGTTCTCGAACACTGTTGAAGCTCAGGCTTACCGGCCTGGCGCACCTGGATTTCATCCCGAATGAGGATCGGCTGCGGGAACTGCTGGCGGAGCAGTTCTTCCACGTTGCCGTCGATACCAGGGCCGTCCATCTCATGGAGACGGAGCTGAACCTTTCCGCCTACCCGGAGAGTACCGTTGCCGGCAGGTTTCTGCGGATCATGCAGGAGAAGGCCCATGCCGCGCCCGAAGGGGAACGCCGGGAATACGAGGAGGCCCTGCAGGTGGGGCTGGCGCTGCTTAAAGGGAAGAATATCCTATAACTTGGGAAGCGTGATCCCGACCTGCGCCTGATACTTCCCTTTCTTGTCCTTGTAGGAGACCTCACAGTCCTCGTCGCTCTCAAAGAAGAGCACCTGGGCGATCCCCTCGTTGGCGTAAATCCTGGCGGGCAAGGGAGTGGTGTTGGAGATCTCCAGGGTAACGTACCCTTCCCACTCGGGCTCGAAGGGGGTGACGTTGGTGATGATGCCGCAGCGGGCGTAGGTCGACTTGCCGAGGCATACGGTCATGACGTTGCGGGGGATGCGGAAATATTCC
>JAOUDF010000192.1 GCA_029859385.1 Nitrospirota bacterium | reverse complement strand
GTAGTTCGCCTGTGCCCCTGACCTTCGTTAGCGACTCCTGGGGAAAAAACCACTGCCAGATAAACTCCCTTCCCGCATTCCGATATTTACTTTCGAGCGCGCCGTCGAGAAACACGCCGGCATACCCCGCCGCAATGTCCTCGTCGTGCAACCGTGTAATGCGCTCGATCTGCTCCGTAAGCTCAGGCATTATAGCTTGCGGGATCGGGACCGTCCTCGATTTCTTTCCCTTGCCGTCCTGGATTGTGAGCATCCCTTCATCGAAGTTGAAGTTCTGCACGCGCAGCTTGAGGCACTCAAAAAGACGAAGGCCGCACCCGTATAGCAGCTTCACCACCAGGTCGCACGGGTGCGACAGATGGCCGAGTACCGCCTCTATCTCCTTTCTCGAAAGGACTACCGGCATGTACCTCGACCGCTTTGCCCGCGGAACGTCCGTTTGATCGCCGAAGTCCTTCTTCAGGATATGTCGGAACAGAAACAGGATCGCATTGAACGCCTGGTTTTGCGTAGAAGCCGCGACCTTTCGATTGACCGCAAGATGCGTAAGATAGGCCTTGACGTCCTCCGGCGACAAATCCGCCGGGGGCTTGTCTTTCAGGTAGTGTTGGAACTTTCGACTCCAGTCCGCGTAACTGATAAGGGTCTTTCTTGAATAGTGCCGCATCGTGATTTCCGCTTCGAGTTTTTCGATGGCCGCATCCCATTCGGGTGAGGCCGTCTGTTCGCGGAAACGCAGTTCGTCGTACCGCCGTCCAGGTCTGTCAGCCGACATTTTGGCAGCCTGCCTCAACGCGGGGCCATCTGTTTTTTCCTCTTTCACTCCTGTCCCGGGCGCTGGCCTTTCCTTTGGCTGCACGGCAAAAAAGAGCGACACCGCCTGCGCAGCCTGCTTCAGTTGTTGCGGCGTCTGTCCTTTTGATTTCAGCTTCTCGCTGAACAACCGTACCTGCTCTGACCTTGAATCGGGCGGCCTGTATTTTGCGCGGAAGTCGAGAAAAAACCGAAGCCATTTCCGATAATCCTGTCGAAGCCCCGGCGGGACTGATTTTTTCTCCAGGATGGCATCGAATGATTTCAGGATTGTTTCCGGAATCGGAAGCATACGGCAGCGGCTCCAGCTAATTTAACTATTACAGATATTCGGATTAGTCATTATCATGAGAGATAGCGCCTGCGTCAACAACTTATTTTCGCTAACCCATTGACAATCCGCAAATCAAGCGTTAATGTTCCGTTTATCTAATAACTTGTTAGGTTTTAGAAATACCCGACCAAATAGCCACAATGAAAGCAAGCAACAAAGGGAGCCAATGAGCAATATCTTCAGCGAAAATCCGCTTTGGTCTATTGGTGCTTGTATTACTCTCTTTACTGTTATCGCTGTTCATAGACTCTCTATTTATAGAAGCAATAGAGAGCATTTTAGAAGTAAAGCTAGGGAGTTCGAGAGAATTATTAAAAGTGAATTTTCTGAAATTTATCCAATCCCCATCAATTGGCCCAAAGACATTGATGGCTATTTGCGGGCCAAGTTCCCATCCATACAATCGGCTGTTTCCGAATTCCGCGAAGCACTTAGCAAAAGTAAGCGGCGCTCGTTCGATAACGCATGGTTCATTTATAGGCTTGGCGAAGGCGGAAGGGAGATAGACAAGCAATGCTACCATCAATACATGGAGTTTCATTCGCCGGATACGCCATATCAAGACCCAAAGGAAACTTTTCATGCAAATGTTACTCGGCTATTATCGTTCACAAATAAAACCTAACCATGGCTTCAACGCAGACGCCGCAAAGAGACGCGGCGCTGGTTAAGCCAGCCGTTAGGCATTTACCCAAAGGAGACTTCTATGCCAAAAACTATCGCGTTGATTACGATTCATGGAATGGGTGATACCGCTCGGGACTATTACACTGAGTTTTACGATGCAATCAAAAAATCTCTCGGAAAATCAGCTTGGGATAAAGTGATTTTTAAGCCACTTTATTACCAGGACATTCTGCAGGGGCAGCAAGAAGCCATCTTCAACCGAATGCGCGACCAGATCGATTGGATGAAGCTTAGAAAATTTTTGCTATTTGGATTTTCTGATGCCGCCAGTCTTGAATACAAGAAAGATGCTACTGGAAGCCCATATTTTTTAACTCAGCAAATGATCTTGCAGTCCATGGATGAAATATTTGATGAAGCAGGAAATAGCGAAATACCAGTTGTGATTCTTGCTCAGTCGCTGGGTTGCCAGGTAATGTCGAGCTACATTTGGGACGCGCAACAACCTGTTGCTACAGCGGGCATTTGGAGTTCGGCAAGGAATGATGGGGTTGTCGATGGTTCACCGAAAGACAATTTTCGAAGGATGAAGAGCCTTCAACGTCTATACACAACTGGCTGCAATATCCCAATTTTTGTCGCCGGTCATAAGAAAATCGATGCCATTAATCCTCCGACTCCGTCATTTAAGTGGCACAATTTCTTCGATGAAGATGATGTGCTCGGTTGGCCTCTTAAGCCGTTAAGTTCTTCGTACGATCAACTCGTTGAAGATATTTCAATCAATGCGGGTGGTGGGGTGATAGGCACTATCGTCAAATCCTGGAATCCTATTAGCCATGGTCAGTATTGGACTGATAGTGAGGTTGTTGGTCATATCTCTTCCGCCATGAAGCAACTTGCCTAACATGGCGCTCAAGCCGACCTGCTTCCGCTACGCGCCAGCGATCGGCTTCGCTTTACGTTAAGGCAAACCTCCGAACATACGCTCAAATAACGAAGGCCGTCTCACTACTGAGACGGCCTTCCGTGCGTGCAATTGACTGAATCGATTGGAAACTGTCGGCTAAAACCACTTGCCTGGTTTGGCATAGTTTACGGGAGTTGCTCCCCGATCGCTGGCATAGGTGCTCAACAGGTTCCTCTGTGCCCAGACATACCCCTGATCAGCAGCCTTCCGGAACCACCCCCGTGCCGTCGCGTTATCCTGCGCAACGCCTTTGCCGTTTACGTACATTACGCCGAGAAAATTCTGTGCTTCGGCAAGTCCCTGATTGGCGGCCTTGGTAAACCACTTGGCCGCTTCCGCGTAGTCCTGCGGGACGCCATCGCCGCCATAGTAAAGCATGGCCAGATGATTCTGCGCTACTTTGTGTCCCTGCTGGGCAGCCTGCTCGAACCAGCGGGCCGCTTCCTTGTAATCCCGGTCGACTCCCTGTCCGTCATAATAGAGGAGCCCGAGGTGGTTCTGGGCAACCGCTGCGCCCTGCTCGGCTGATTTCCTGAACCATTTGGCTGCCTCGGCATAGTCCTGAGGCACTCCCTGTCCCTGCTTGTAAAGGTAGCCCAGCCAGCTCTGGCCTTCAGGGGCGCCAAGCTCGGCGGCCATCCTGAACCACTTTGCCGCCTCGCTGTAGTTGGGCGAAGAGCCTAAACCGTAATACTGCAAGGACCCCATCGCTACCATGGCTTGCGCGTCGCCTTCTTCCACGCCTTTCTGGAAAAATCGGGCCGCTTCGCTGTAGTTCCCGGCCCGATGTGCTGACATGCCGGTTTCAAAGGGGCTTTCAGCGGCAACTGCCGCGTTGCCTACAAACATAAAACCGGCAAACAATGCGATACCTGCGGTCATGGCAGCTCTGTTTATTAGCATGGAAATTCTCCTTGTTCGGTTGGGTAGGAGCAATAAATATTCAATACAAATACCTTATCGGTACATCCGGATGGGACTTGAGTCCTAATTGGCGAAGGTTGCCAAAATTGAAAAGATGCTTTATTCTCAGGCGTTTTTAATGCATAATATGCATCCTTCGATCTGACGATGTTTCCCTGAAACGGACCGGCATGCCATGTTCTTTCAGCAACTTATCAACGGTATTACCCTTGGCGCCATCTATGCCCTGATCGCCCTGGGATACACCATGGTGTACGGCATCCTCGAACTTATCAATTTCGCCCATGGCGAGGTTTATATGATCGGGGCCTATGTCGGTATCCTGACCCTGGCCTTTCTCACCGCCATAGGGTTTACCTCCATTAGTGTCCCGCTCTCCATTCTCATTGCCTTTGCTGCCGCCATTCTTGTCTGTGCGGCATACGGGTATTCCATTGAGAAAGTGGCATACCGACCCCTGCGGAATGCACCTCGCCTGTCGCCACTGATCAGCGCTCTCGGGGTTTCGATCTTTCTCCAGAACTACGTGATGCTTACCCAGGGGGCATCGGACAAGGTTTTCCCGCATATCGTGAGCACGGCCGGGATAGATCTTATGGGGGCCCGATTGTCGTTTATCCAGGTACTTATCATTATTTCAGCGACGGCAATGATGGCGGGCCTCTGGTTCTTCATCCAGAAGACGCGGCTGGGCAAGGCCATGCGGGCGACGGCCCAGGACATGAAGATGGCGGGTCTCGTGGGGATTAACGTAGACAGGGTCATCTCCGCTACCTTCATCATCGGCTCGGCCCTGGCGGCGGCGGCCGGGGTGATGGTTGCCATGTATTACGGTCTGGTGAACTTTTCCATCGGATACATGGCGGGGATGAAGGCCTTTACCGCGGCAGTCCTGGGGGGTATAGGGAATATTCCCGGGGCGATGGTGGGCGGCGTGATTCTGGGGCTTGTGGAAAGCTTCGGCGCGGGCTACATCTCCAGCGAGTATAAGGACCTCTTCGCCTTTGCAGTGCTGGTGCTTATCCTCATATTCCGCCCGAAAGGGATATTGGGGCAAAGAACGGCTGAGAAAGTATGACCAATCCCTTCCTCCGTTCCATCCTCGTTGCCCTCTGGTCAGGCCTTCTGGCATTTCCCTTCATGGGGATAAAGAACGCGGCGA
>JAOUDF010000209.1 GCA_029859385.1 Nitrospirota bacterium | reverse complement strand
ACGAAAATCCGATATCTGGTACCCATCGAGACGCGCACCAACGCTGAGATAACTGAGACTTTTCTGGAGAGAATCCTTTATATCATCCGGCTTCCCGTATTTGTAGTCCAGCCGCCCCTGCATCGCTTCATCGCCCCGTATCTCCCTGACGACGCTCCCTTCCAGGGTGCCGTCTTCGGAAAGCTTCATGGTGTTCTCAAAGAACACGCCGTTTTCGTCGCGACCATACTCCGGCGTCTTGCGAAAATCGCCTCTGCCGTCTCTCACGATAAAGGCATCGGCCCCTCTGTCGGATGCCGGAAGGTCTCCGAATCTCAAAGTTTCAGCCGTAGGGTCGAGCCACACCTCCTTGCCGTTTATCTTCGCCAGCACTATGCAGTGGGCAAACTGGGCCGGATGCGGCAGCGACCTGTCGATGACGGGAGAATCGGACGTCGGCAGAAAGGCCGGCCACGCCTCAATGCCCGCCTGCCGCAGCATGGCAATAAGGAGCACTGCCATGTCCATACTGTCGCCGTACTGGTGCCGATTGACAACCTCAGCGGAGTGGGGGCGAAAGCCGGACACCCCCGGATCGAGCCCCACATGTTTGATGGTAGAACTTATCCAGTAGAATATGGCCTTCGCCTTTTCCTCCTCCGACTTCTTCCCTATGGTGAGGCGTTTAACTGTTGCCTCAATGTCCCATGCAGCCTTGAGACCTGGCTCAAAGATACCGGACAGCCAGCGGGCGACGTCATCCCACGAACCGATGGTACTCACGCCGAACCAGGCGGCAAGCTCCCTGAAGGGCGGCATGAGGGGCTCAGCCTGCAGGGCGGGTGAGTTTTTCACCTCCCAGACCCGGGTCGTTGTCCCGTCCTTCGACGCCGTAACCACCGGCTCAACAGCCAGGTTATGAGAGGACGTTCGGGGCGACATCTTCGCGGGGAGCGTCAGGGAAAGCCTCGATACCATTACGGGGTCGAAATCCTGACTGCGCCACTCTTCCCAGTAATGACCGGGCATGAGCGGCTTCTGCCTCTCCACCGTCCACTGGTACTCGATAATACATTCGTCCTCCAGCGCCGGAAGGGAGAGTGTCTTTACGCGAAGATCCCTGAAGCCCTCGCGGCCTGCGACAAGAGCCGAATCCATAATGGCATCGGGTTTGACCGCTGTGACCGTACCATCCTTCCTTATGGTGCGAGCCGTCTCGATCCGTATGTTTTCGTAGGCGGCATTATAGGGGAGTTTCACCACCGACCTGCCCCGGCCCCTGATGTTGAATATTTTCACTATCTGATGTGACGTCATGGTAAAGCTGCCGTCATTCCTTACCACCACATCGGCTTCGTCAAGCATGACGACGGAACCGGCATGGGGGTAATCCATGGGAGAAGGGGATTGGGCGAGTATCTGCGCGGGGTCGGTCGTCGCCGCATCATGGGCGAAACCGGCGGTGGCACAGGCAAGCAAGGCGACAGACAACAGCAGGGTCCATCTACGGTAGATGCGCATGCAGCGTCTCCTCAACACAACAATGTCATAAAGCTTTTTCCAGCGGGAGGCTCCACCCCGAATACCTCCGCCACTGTCGCCCCAAGATCGGCGAAGGATTTACGCCGCCCGAGGTCGAGCCCTTTTCCGAGATCTGCTCCATAGACCAGCAGGGGAACCTCTTCCCGCGTATGGTCCGTCCCCGGCGTGGTAGGGTCACAGCCGTGATCGGCGGTAATGACCAGCATGTCGTCAGGGCTCATTATCCGTTGTATCTCCGGCAGCCAGGCATCGGTCTCCCGAAGGGCATCGGCATACCCCGCGGCATCGTTCCTGTGCCCATACACCATGTCAAAATCGACAAGGTTGGTGAAGATCAACCCTGCACTCATTCTGCCTGCGACCTCGATGGTCCGCTCCATACCTTCAGCGTTGCTGCCGGTATGCACCGCCTCGGAAATCCCGCGGCCGCAGAAGATATCGTCGATCTTCCCGATACCCACCACTGGCACGCCCTTTTCCGCAAGCCTGTCCAGCACCAGCGGCCCGGTCGGCAGCATCGAAAAATCACGGCGGTTCTTTGTCCGCCTGAAGCCGGCGGCGTTACTGCCCACAAAGGGGCGTGCAATGACTCTTCCGATCTGGAAATCATCCAGAAGTCTGCGCGTAATCTCGCATACCTCATAAAGCCGTGAAAGAGGGATTACCTCTTCGTGGGCGGCAATCTGAAAGACGCTGTCGGTCGAGGTATACACAATGGGAAGCCCCGTCCGGAGGTGTTCCTCGCCCAGCTCCCTGATAATTTCCGTCCCCGATGCCGCCTTGTTGCCCAGCCAGCCCAGCCCCGTGCGCCGGGTGAACTCGTCCATGATTTCAGCAGGGAATCCGGCAGGGTACGTGGGGAACGGTTTATCGAGAACAATCCCCATCATCTCCCAGTGGCCGGTGGCAGTGTCCTTTCCCGCCGATTGTTCGGTCATGATGCCATAGGAGCCGGCAGGCGCGTCGGGCCGCCCGATACCCGCGAACTCACCCACGTAGCCAAGTCCCAGCCTTTCAAGATTCGGCAGCGAGAGGCCCCCCACCGCCTTGGCAATATTGCCCAGGGTGTTGCACCCCTCGTCGCCGTAGGCCGCCGCATCGGGCGCATTACCGATACCGACGCTGTCGAGGACTATGATAATTACTCGTTTGATCATAACTTGAAAGAGATATCCACCGCCCGGCTCCTCCCCGGAGGGCTTCCAGAGGTGATATCTGCGCCACCTTTTGAACCAATAAAGGACCACTCCACAATCTTCAGGGTAAGCGTTGAGGATGCCCGCAAGGCAATCAACCCAACGCGCCCCCTATCAGCTCTGGAAGCCCTCCGGGGAGGAGCCGGGCGGTGGATTTACTGGATAGTCAGGAAAAAAGAGGATCGCGCAATTAACTCCCGAACTCCCCGACTATCTTCACTCCCGAACTCGTTCCGATCCTCGCCGCCCCTGCAGCCACCATGGCCCGCAGAGTCGCCAGGTCCTTGATACCGCCCGAGGCCTTCACCTGCGCGCGTCCGGCGACCTCTTCAGCCAGCAGCTTTACATCCTCCACCGTCGCGCCGCCGGGACCAAATCCGGTTGAAGTCTTCACAAACTGCGCCCCGGCATTGACCACCATTTGGGCCGCTGCCCGCTTTTCCTTATCGGTCAGGTAACAGGTTTCGATAATTGCTTTGTGCAGGGCCTCGGGGACTTCCCTTGCCATCAGCGCTACCTCTACTTCCACAGCCCGATAGTCCCCCGCCTTCAAGAGGCCGATGTTCATCACCATGTCCAGCTCCACGGCCCCGTTCCTCACCGCGTTTGCTGCCTCACGCAGCTTGATGACCGTAGTCGATGCCCCAAGGGGAAAACCGATAACCGTGCAGACCTTGACCGCCGACCCGCGCAGCGCGGCACATGCCAGTTCCACGTAGCAGGGGTTGACGCAGACGGTGTAAAATCCGTAACGCATCGCCTCGATACAGAGGGTCTCCACCTGCGCCGGCGTCGCGTCGGCTTTCAGCAGGGTGTGATCAATGAGTGAAGCTACTGTTTCATGGCCTTCAGGCATGTCTGCACCTCCTGCCGATACAACTGCCGCAACTGCTTCGTGAGAACTCCCGGCCTGCCGTCACCGATAGTCCGGCCGTCCACTGTCGACACCGGCATCACCTCCATGGTGGTGTTGGTGATAAAGCACTCATCGGCTGCGTAAAGCTCTTCATGCGTAAAGAGCGTCTCTTCGAGCCTTATGCCGTTATTTGCCGCCGCGTCCAGCACCAGCTTCCGCGTCACCCCTTCAAGGATGCCCGCCGAAAGCGGCGCCGTATGGACCACACCGTTCTTCACCATGAAGATGTTGCAGATGGTCCCCTCGGCCACGTAGCCATCGTGGTTGCACATGATCCCCTCGTAGACGCCGAGGGAGATCGCCTCGATCTTTGCCAAAATGTTGTTGAGGAAGTTGGTCGACTTGATGGCGGGGTTCAGCGCCTCGGGCAGGTTGCGCCGCGTCTTGACAATCCCCACCGCGACGCCGTTTTCGAAGAGGTGCTCCGGGTATTCCTCGAAGGGCTTGGCGAAGATCACGAAGGTTGTTTTCGGACAGAGGGCCGGGTCGAGGCCGATCTCTCCGGGACCGCGGGTAATCATCATCCGTACAAAGGCATCGCGCAGGTTGTTCGCCGCCAGCGTCTCTTCCAGCGCCGCGCGGAACCCCTTCCTGTCGAGGGGGAGATTCAGCTGTATGAACCGGGCGGAACGTTCCAGCCGTTCCAGATGCTCATCCAGCTTGAAGATAAGCCCGTCGTATACCCGCAGCGTTTCGTAAATCCCATCGCCGTAGAGGAAGCCGTGGTCGAAGACCGAGACCGTCGCCTGCTCCTTCGGCACCAGTTTGTCGTT
>JAOUDF010000034.1 GCA_029859385.1 Nitrospirota bacterium | reverse complement strand
GAGATAGATCAGCATGGTCAGACCCTTTCCAGAGTTTTTAGCAGCGCCTCCGCCTTGTGCAGCGTCTCGAAGTATTCCCGCTCGGGGTCCGAGTCGGCCACGATCCCCGCGCCGACCTGCACATAGGCGATATTATCTTTTATCACGAAAGTGCGGATGATGATATTGGTATCCATCTCACCGTTGAAACTGAAATAACCGACCGAACCGGTATACGGCCCGCGGGCCACCGGCTCCAGCTCGTCGATGATCTCCATGCACCGGACTTTCGGGACACCGGTGATGGTGCCGCCGGGAAACCCGGCCTTGAGCACGTCGAAGCAGTCCTTCCCCTCCAGCAGCCGACCGCGGACGTTGGAGACGATATGAATGACGTGGGAGTACTCCTCCAGCACCATCAATTCATCCACCTCCACCGAGCCAAACTCGCAGACGCGGCCCAGGTCGTTGCGCTCCAGGTCCACCAGCATGATATGCTCGGCCCGCTCCTTGGGGCTGGTGATAAGCTCGGCGCTCATGGCGGTGTCACCCGCCCGGTCAGCGCCCCGCGGCCTGGTACCGGCAATGGGCCGCGTATCGGCCACACCGTCCGACACCCTGAAGAGGCGCTCCGGTGAAGAGCTTACAATCTGCACTCCGTCGAAGTCGAGATAGGCGGCAAAGGGCGAAGGGTTGATCTCCCGCAGCAGGTCGTAGAGGTCGAGCGGGTCGACGTCGCCCAGCTCGGCGGAGAGCCGCTGGGAAAGGTTGGCCTGATAGATGTCTCCTGCGGCGATATACTCCTTGCAGCGGCGCACCATCTCTTCGTAGCGGGCCTTGCTGATAAGCGGCTTGACGGTAATGTTCCGTGCGCCGTGACTGCCTGAAGATCGCGGGTACTCGTGACTCAGGCGCGCGGCAAGGGCATGCATCCGCTCCACACACTCATCGTAGAGTATGGCCGGATCATCGCCTGTTCCCCGACACCCCGGCACACCGATTATCCACTGGCGCCCCGCCTCATGGTCCCACGCCACAAAGGTATCCACCATCATGAACCAGGCATCGGGCAGGCCCAGGTCGTCGGTTGCCTTTGACGGAAGTTTTTCGAAATGGCGGCTGAACTCGTACCCCAGAAACCCTACCGCCCCGCCAAGGAATGGGGGCAGATCGGCGGAACGGCGGACGGATCGCGCCCTGGTTAGTTGTCTCAGCAGTTCGACCGGATCGCCGTCACTGCGAGAGGAACCCTTGCCGTCGATGATCTCCGTCGTATCGCCCTTGCACTTGAATACCCTGTACGGATCGGTACCTGCAAAGGAGTAGCGGGCAATCTTGCCGCCGGGGCGAACGCTTTCGAGCAGGAAGTTATATTTTCCCCCGCGGATGCGCCGAAAGGCATCCCAGGGAGATAAGGGCGTGGAAAGTTCGAGGGAAAGCGGGGCAATAACCCCGCTTTTACAGGAATTGAGAAATTCTTCTTTGGAAGGAGTAATCATGCCCCATTATTTCAAACCCCTGCTCCCCGGTTTTACCGGCGCCGACCCGGCCGCACAGAGAGGACAGGTCTCCGGCGCATAGGTGTTTACCGTAAGGGTAACAAGGGACTTCATGGGAACGCCGATATCCGCGCTTCCACCGCTGCGGTTGATGAGCGATGCAGCGGCCACGACGTTGCCGCCAAGGGCGGTGATGACGTCGATGGTCTCCCGGGTCGAGCCTCCGGTGGTGACTACATCCTCCACCACCAGCACGCGGGTGCCGGGAGTTACTTCGAAGCCGCGCCGCAGGGTGAGCTTGCCGTCCTGGCGCTCCACGAAGATTGCAGGGACCTTAAGCGCCCGGGCCACCTCGTGGGCAACAACAATACCGCCAACCGCGGGGGCCGCCACCAGCTCGATATTCATGTCGCCAAAATCAGCCGCCAGCTGGGCGCAGAGTTTCTCCGCATGCCACGGATACTGGAGCACCCGTGCGCATTGTAAATAGGTGGGGCTGTGCAGCCCCGAAGTCAGAAGGAAGTGCCCTTCAAGAATCGCCCCTGTCTGACGGTAGATATCGAGAACCTCGACCTCAGAAAGCATTATGCCACCTCCAGCATTTCGTCAAGAACCATCCGCGCCGCCAGATCAGGCTTCTCAGCCGCCAGGATCGGGCGTCCCACCACAATATAATCAGCCCCCCTGGCCATGGCCTCCTTGGGCGTCGCCACCCGCTTCTGGTCGTTGGCATCAGCCCAGGCGGGGCGAACACCGGGGGTCACCAGTACAAAATGCCTGCCGCAGGCATCGCGGATCGGCACAATCTCCTTGGGCGACGCGACCACACCGTCAAGCCCGGCCTTTTGCGACAACTGGGCCAGGTGGACTATCTGATCCTTCAAATCCCGCCCCACACCGATCTCACCTGTCAGCTCATCCTGGTTCATACTGGTAAGCACCGTGACCGCCAGCGTAATGGGCCTGCCGAGCCCTTCCTTGTCCGCCGTTTCGTTCACCGCATCGACGCAGCGCCGCATCATGGTACTGCCGCCCGCCCCGTGGACATTGAACATCAGCACCCCAAGCCGCGTTGCCACCGCAGCCGCCTTGGCAACGGTCGTGGGGATGTCATGGAACTTGAGGTCGAGAAAGACCTTGCCGCCCTTGTTGTGGATCATCTCCACCACCCGCGGCCCTTCGGCAGTGTAGAGCTCCATCCCTATCTTGAAAACGCCCACATACTCACGAAGCCTGTCCACCGCCGATTCCGCCTCGGCGAATGTCGGCAGGTCAAGGGCCAGACAGAGCCTCTCTTTCACATCTTCATAACGACTCATGGTATCTCCCGCGCACTGTTTTACAGCGCGCAATTATACCGAAAAACCTTGCCCATGCAATGACATAATATAGGGGACTACACCTCGTAATCCACTACTTTCCGGTCGATGACGACTTCCTTGATGAATCCCGCCACCTTCACATGTTCGGGATGTTTCTGATAGGTCGCCAGGGCGTCGAGGCTGGCGAATTCGGTATAGAGCACCACATCGTAGGCTGCGTCGGACGCAACAACGTTAACCCCCACCTCCAGCGCCTTTATCTCCTTGATCTGAGCGGGAAGGGCTTCGAGCAGCGCCTTCATCTTGCGGATGTTGTCGGTCTTGCCGGCGCCCCATGCATAGTCTTTCATTTTCCACATCACGATATGCTTGATCATCTTCTCTCCTTTTATCTTTGTTCTCACTAAACCGCTGTTTTATTCTTTCTGCCTGAACGAATACGCCGCCAACCCTGTCATGCTCGCGGCTATGACCACCATGACGCTGATGTCTACCCACAGCGGAAAATCGGGGCTGAAGGGGGACGACGGGTCGCCGGTGAGCATGATGTTTTTGAGGGCATCAACCCCGTAGGTGAGGGGGTTGACCATCGCCACCATCTTGAGCCACTCGGGAAGCACCTTTATGGGGTAGATGGCGCCGCTCAAGAAGAACATGGGCATGACGAGGAAGTTCATCACCACGTTGAAGCTGTCGAGCGACTTCAGGTGCGAGGTGATGAGGATGCCCAGCGACGAGATGGTGAACGACACCAGGGCCGATGTCAGCAGAAAGGCTACAAACTGGCCGGGGGTGATGTGTATCCCCAGGATCGGCACAAAGAGGGCGATGATCGCCGCCTGGAGCGTGGCGACCGCCGTGCCGCTGGCCGCCTTGCCGAAGACGATGGCTGACCGGCTCACCGGCGCCACCAGTATCTCCTTGAGCGGCCCGAACTCCTTGTCCCAGATGATCGACATCGACGAGAAGATCGAGGCGTAGAGCACCGTCATGCCGGTGATGCCGGGGAATATGTACTCCTTGTACGAGATGCCGCCGCCGGTGGCGACGATCCGGCCGAAGCCCCACCCCAGCACCATCAGCCAGAGGATGGGCCGAAACAGGGTGCCCGCCAGGTGGAGCCGGTCGCGGAAGAATTTCCGCAGCTCGCGGAGGCAGATGATGTAGATGGCTTTGAAGGTTCCCATAGCTATATCCTGTTTTTCGCCCTCAGCCGTGTGCGGAGGCCGTCAAAGGCGCCCCCTTCTTCCGCACGGATGGTCCTTCCCGTAAGCCGCAGAAAGACCTCATTGAGCGTCGGCTTCTGCACCGTCACCGAGGTAACCGGCACTGAAAGCTCTCTCACCAGCGTGGGTATGAACTCGTTCCCTTTTTCCACTTCAAGGTGCAGCTCGCCATTTTCGAACTTCGCCTCGATGCCGAAGCGTTCCATGATCTCTCGCTTCGCCGCCTCGTTGTTTGCCGTCACCAGGCGAAGGTGGTCTTCCTTTACCATCGCCTTGAGCTCCCCCGGGCTGTCGAGGGCGATGAGCCTGCCCTTGTCGATGATGGCCACGCGGTCGCAGTTTTCGGCTTCGTCCATATAGTGGGTGGTCATGAACAGGGTAATCCCCTCCTCGCGCCGCAATCGGTGGATGAACTCCCAGATGTTGAACCGCGTCTGCGGGTCTAGCCCCAGCGTGGGTTCGTCGAGGAAGAAGACCCGGGGCCGGTGCAGCAGACCGCGGGCTATCTCGAGACGACGCTTCATCCCGCCGGAGAACTTTTTCACCACGTCGTGCTGGCGCGCTTCCAGGTCGACCACCTTCATCAGCTCGGCAATTCGCTCCTTCATGGTTTTGCGGCTGAGGTTGTATAGGTAGGCGTGAAACTCAAGGTTTTCGTATGCGGTGAGGCCGTTGTCGAGGGTGGGGTCCTGAAAGACAAGGCCGATGGACTGTCGTACCTGCGCTGAATCTTTCACGCAGTCGAAGCCGTTGACCGATGCCCTGCCCGACGTGGGCCAGAGCATGGTGCAGAGGATGTTTATGGTCGTCGTCTTCCCCGCGCCGTTGGGGCCGAGGAAGCCGAAGGCTTCGCCCTCTTTCACTTCGAAGGAGAGGTCGTTGACGGCGGTGAGGTCGCCAAATTTTTTAACCAGGTTTTGAACTTCTACAATAGGCATCAGAGTGCGTCGCTACGCTCTTTCGTTTGTCGAAAAAGGGGGTAATTGGTGATGCGGAAGGTATCACAGGCGGGGATTTATGGCAACTCTACTGCTTCATCGCCCTCGCGATGGCGATCCTTACCTCCCGCGCCCCTTCGTCAAAGGCACTGCTGGCTCCTTTGGCAAGGCTGAGGAAGGTTTTGTCATCGAGCTTCACCCTCTTTGAGATGCTGTCCCGGTAGAGGTCCTTTCCTTCCGGCGAGAGGAGTGCGACATCGAAGGCAACATCGGCGAATGACGTCTCCCCCTCGTCCAGCCTTTCAAAGTGCTTGAGATCTATCTTAAGCGCATAGGAGCCGCTGCGGGCGAAGCTGGCGGGCCTCGCCTCCCTGAACAGGGTGGCGGAGAGCGAATCCCTGAAGCCGTCCCTTACCATCGCCTCCGGCGATGCCTCCCATTTGGCATAGCGCGAGATAACAAGCTGGTAGGGTGACGTCCTGCAGGCAATGTAGGGCTGGGCGAGATGCTTGGGCGAGTTGGTTATCAGCAGCACCGTTGCATCGCGGGCCACTGTCCGGGGACTGTTGTCGGCCGCCAGGTTAAGGGTGTATATGCGGGTCTCCGGCATGGCGCAGGCCGCCAGGGCCAGAATCACCATGAGACAGGCCGTCCTCTTAAGCATTTACTCCTCCCTTCCCTTCTCTTCTTTGTAGATAAAGCTCCAAGGCTTGGCCTTCATCTCGTCGAGGGCATCGCGGATGTCCTCGGTGGTCCTCCCCAGCGTGGTCAGCAGGTCGTCCATGTTCTCCGACTGGTGGTCTATGGCCTTGTCCGCATTCCTGATGGTAGCGTTGGCGCTCTTCGCCGTTTCTTCAAAGGCCTTGAGCATCTCTCCGGCCCTGTCGATCTCCTCCCGAGCCCGCTTGAGCAGCGGCGAAACCTCGCCCTTGTTCTCCCTGATGAACCCTTCAACCTCACCCAGCACCA
This sequence comes from Nitrospirota bacterium, assembly GCA_029859385.1. GTDB lineage: Bacteria > Nitrospirota > JAOUDF01 > JAOUDF01 > JAOUDF01 > JAOUDF01. Next base: position 9,413 of record JAOUDF010000034.1, on the reverse strand, counting down.
GCTCCAGCTTTGCCGTGGTCCCCTTGAGGGCCATGGCCACCTTTTCCATGTTCGAGGAGCCGGAGGCGATAGCAGCGTTGGTACTCTCCAGTATCTTCCCCACTTCCTCGACGTTCTTGTCGCTGAGGATAGCGTTCATGTTCTTCGTCAGGCTGTCCACCGACTGCATTATGCTGTCCGTCCGCGCCATCAGCGTGGCCATCTGCACCTGCGGCTCCGTCGGGATAATGTCTCCCGGCTTGAACTGACCGCTGGTCGTAGTATCGATGGCGAGGAGGATGTAGTTGTCGCTCACCAGGCCAGCCTGGGCAATGGATGCCCGTGTCCCCTTGAAGATGACGGTCCCTTGCTTGACGCCAAGGTTGATGGTCACCGCCTCGCCGGGGGCAGCCGGTGGAATAATGGCCGTAACCTTGCCCACCGGCACGCCGCCCAGCCTTACCTGCGAGCCTACGTCGATTCCGGCAGAGTTCATTACCTTCATGGAGTAGGTGTCGACCTTTTCGAACAACCGGCTGCCGCCAATGAGGATGACGAATGCGCTCAGGACGACAAACGCCGTGAAAATGGTAACACCCGCCTTGATTTCTTCCTTCAGGTACGACATCTAGTCTCCTGCGATGAAGCTGAAAAAGTCCTCGGGGGAGCAAGTCTCCTCCTCGGCCTTCCGTTCGAGAAACATCCGTATCCGGGGATGCTCCGACGCCATGAGCCCGTCGAGAGGGCCGGTGTAGAGCACCTCGCCCCGATCGAGCATCACCACATGGTCTGCAATCTTGAAGACGCTGGGGAGCTCGTGGGTTACTACGACTATCGTCACTTTGAAGGCATCCCTTAGCTTGATGAGAAGATCATCCAGCCCGGCCGCGCGCACCGGGTCGAGACCGGCGGAGAGTTCATCGAGAAAGAGAAACTCCGGGTCCAGCGCCATGGCCCGGGCGATGCCGGCCCTTTTTTTCATCCCGCCCGAGAGCTGGGACGGGTAAAAATCCGCGAACTGCGAAAGCCCCACCAGGTCGAGCTTCATCCGTATCATGATGTCGATGGTCGACTCCTCCAGCTTCGTGTGCTCGCGGATGGGGAGGGCCACGTTGCCGCCTACGGTCAGCGAGTTGAGCAGCGCCGATCCCTGGAACAGCACCCCGGTCCGCTTGCGCACATCGAGCAGCTCCCTCTCGTTCATCACCGTAACGTCCTGGCCGTCAAAAAGGATCTGCCCCGATGTCGGCTTGAGGAGGCTGATGAGGTGCTTCAGGAGGGTACTCTTGCCGCAGCCGCTTCCACCAAGGATTACGGTAGTCTTCCCGCGCGGGACTTCGAAAGAGACCTCCTTGAGGATCATCCTGTCGCCGTAATGGGTGACGAGGTTTTTTACTTCAATGGCCGCGTCCATATCTTATCTGATACTCCTTAATACCCATAAGTATCTTCTCCACTTTCTCTTTCTTCACACTTGACTCTCTCACTGCCGCGTCCAGAGCCAAAGCACTAGCATCCATATCCATCTCGATTATGTTTATTGCCGAATCCACTTGACCTTTCCTCAGATGGCTCAGAGCTGTTATGTTGATTGTCGCTTTCGCAGCTTCGCTCGTATAATAACTATCTAAGAAAAATGAGGACGTGAAGTGATAAACCATATAGCCGCCTGCCAAACCACCGGCCATTGTGAAGAGCAGTGCTCCTGCGATTATCTTAGCTCTATTGGAACATGACATTGTTTAAAATCCACTCCTTAGCTTAAGTGAAGTAGTAGAACAGAACGGTGAAGAACAGGTCGAACACGATCACCAGAAAGATCGACGTCACCACCGACGACGTGGTCCGCTTGCCCACCTCTTCTGCGCCCCCCTCGACACGAAACCCCTGATAGGCGCCCACCAGCGTGATGATTACGGCGAAGGCCAGCGCCTTGACCAGCCCACTGATGACATCCATCACCAGCAGGGCATTGAGCGTCTGCTGATAGTAGTTGAACCAGTTGATGCCGAGCACCGTCGACGACAGGAGAAGCCCGCCCGCGATGCCGATCAAATCCGAGAAAAGGGTAAGGGCGGGCAGCATGATCATCATGGCCACCAGCTTGGGCGAGACAAGGAATCCCACGGGGTTGATCCCCATGCAGGTGAGGGCGTCGACTTCTTCGGACACCTTCATGGAACCGATCTCTGCGGCGAAGTACGAACCGCTTCTTCCGGCCACGATGATGGCGGTAAGGATGGGGCTCAGCTCCCGGGTGAGGGAGACGCCGACCAGGTTGGCAACGTAGATGAGCGCCCCGACCTTTTTGAGCTGATAGGCCGCCTGGAACGCCAGGATGATGCCGACGAAGAAGGAGATCACCGCCACGATGGGGATGGAGTTGTAGCCGGTCTTGACCATCTCCGAGACCGTCAGCGGAATCCTGAGCGGCATCCCCTTGAAGGGGGAGACAAAGGTCCAGTAGAAGGTATTATTCACCAGCACCGACGCCTCATGGATACCCCTGCGGAAAGACAGGGCGCGCCTGCCGACGGAACCAAAGAAGTTTTCAGCCATTATGGGCATCGTGGAGAGTCCCCCGGATTTCAAAAACCTTGTCGAGCTTGGCAAAGGAGAAGATATCCATGATCCGTTCGGGGATATCGACCAGCTTCAGCGTGCCGCCGTAGGACTTCATCCCTTTGAGCCCTTCCACAAAGGTGGCGATGCCCGAGCTGTCGATGTATGAGACCTCGTTAAAATCAACAAAGAGGGGGGTCACCTTCTTCTGGACCAGCGACATCAGTTCCTTTCTCAGCACGGGGGAGGTATGCATGTCGATCTCCCCTGCCAGGGCAATTACCTTTACCCCGTTATCCTCAACGACCCTGATCTGCATCTTCCGCCCTCCTGTGCCGGACAAGCCTCAGCCGGTTGCCCTTCTTCTTTCTTCCGTCAAATTTAAAGACGTCAAATGTCCGCTTAATAAAATGGATACCAAGCCCGCCGGGCCGCACATCATCGAGGTCGCGCCCCCGTATATTCTCCGGTCGGGCCTTTATCCCGTCATCCTCTATGACCACCTCGAAGGATGCCCCCGGAAAATACTTCACCACAATGCGCCCACTGACATCGCCCCGGTAGGCATGCTTGATGACGTTGGCACAGGCCTCATCCACCGCCAGCTTCACATCGTCCTTTCCCGCATCGCTCATGCCCCAGGCCCCGGCCATGGCGGCGGTAAGCTCACGGATGACCGCAAGATAACGCGGATCTGAAGGGACGGTGATCGCCGCGGTTTCAGTCATGGTTTTCCCTCGCTTGCGCCCCAGCGGACCTCCACAATGGTGAGGTCATCGGCCTGATCCGCCCCTTTTGAGAATTTCTCGACATGGCCTGCCAGTTTGCCTACGGTCAGGTCATTGCTCCGGTGTTCGTTCACAAAATCGACAACCCTGCCGAAACCGAGCATCTCCCCCCCTTTGTCTCTGGCTTCGAAAACCCCGTCGGTGAGAAAGAACAGGCGCTCGCCGCCCCCGAGGTTGACGGACGAAACCGGATAGCTGGTCGGCACAATGCCCAGCGGCGGCCCCGCCGGAAGCTCCGTAACCATCGCCCCTTCACGGGTAAGATGGATAAGCGGCGGGTGCCCCGCGACAGAGACCAGAATCTCTCCCGTGGCAAGATCGAGGATGCCGTAGATGGCCGTGACAAACATTCCCATGGGTGCGCGGGATGCCAGATCGTTCAGTTTGTTGAAGACAATTTCAGGGCTCTCAACCTGCCGGGAGATATACCTGAAGTCGCTGATGAACTTGGCCATATAGAGCGCGGCCGAGATCCCCTTACCCGAGACATCGCCGATGAAGATGCCTACCTTTCCGTCCACCGGCTCCACAAAGTCGTAGACATCGCCGCCTACCTGAGACGCCGAAATATTGAGCGCCTCCACCACGGCCCTTCCCCGGCTGAAGACGGGCGATTCCGGGAGAAAGCTCTTTTGCAGTGACGCTGCAATCTCCAACTGTTGTTTGTGCCGCTCCTGCTCGATGGCCGACTTGTGAAAACGGGCATTCTCTATGGCGATGGCAAACTGCCCACAGAGGAGCTGAAAACTCTCGGGGTCGAGGTCGTCATTGTTGTAGTTGATGATCTGCACCACACCAAGGAGACCGCTTCTCGTCATAAGCGGCATGGCGATCATGTTACGGGTGGTAAAGCCGGTGAGTCTGTCCACCCCCTTGAAGAAGCGCGGGTCTTCCCTCACATCCTCAATGGAGAGCGCCTGCCAGTTCGCTGCGACCCAGCCGGCAATCCCCTGCCCTGTTTCGAGGGTGATGCTCTTTTTCAGAATCTCGGAGACCGACTCATCGTTGTTGATGGCCACCTCGAAATCGAGCGTCTTCGTATCCTCGTTGTAAAGGAGGATCGAGCAGGCCTCGGCGTCCATGATCTTCTTCGCCTTCTCCATGACGAGAGGCATAAGCTCATCCAGTTCCAGGGCGGAAGAGATGGCAGGCAAAAGACCGAAGAGACGCTTCATGTCATCGAGCTTCTTCTCAAGCTCTTTCACATAGGTCTCGGATACCGTAGCCTGCTGCTTGTTCGACATGGCGTGACTGGGTGAAATGTTTGCGTTATAAAGACGGGCTCAGGTTGATGTTATCGGCGGGGAGAAGGGAAAGCTTGAAGGTCCGGCCGGGGCGCTACCAGGCCGGTTATGCACTCTTCAGTCGGCGGGATTTTTTACCTTCCGGTTCGAGCCGGCCACCATGTCGTACACAAACAGGCGGCACTCAAGCGCGCCGTTGAAGAGAGGAGTCCGGCGTGAGGCGGAAAGCCGGATCATCTTCGCCAGCCGCAGGTCGGCGGTAATGAAGCAGGCGCGCCAGCCGCTGAACCGCTGTTTCAGCAGATCGCCCAGCTTCGGGTAAAGTTGGGCCAACTTTTCTTCTTCGCCGATGCGCACGGCGTAGGGGGGATTGGTGACGAGAAGACCCGCTTCAGCAGGGGGCGCAACGTCGAGCGCATCGACCTGCTTCAGGTTCACCACGTCCTCGAGTCCCGCGGCTTCGAGATTGGCGCGGGCAGCGGCCAGGGCAATGTTCAAAATATCGCTCCCGTAAATCGGCAGCCGCTCCTTGGGATGCTCAGCCGCCACGGCTTCTTTGTAGATCGTATCCCAAAGAGCCTTATCAAAGTTCTTCAACTGTTCGAAGGCGAACCAGCGCTCGGCTCCGGGCGGGATGTTGAGCGCCATCTGCGCCGCCTCGATCAAAAGGGTGCCGCTGCCGCACATCGGGTCGAGCAGCGGCGTCCCCGGCTCCCAACCCGACAACTTCAGGATGCCCGCCGCCAGGTTCTCTCGCAGAGGCGCCTCACCCTGCTCCGTACGGTACCCACGCTTGAACAGCGCCTCGCCCGAGGTGTCGAGATAGATCGTCGCCGTGTCGGCGGTAAGAAAGGCGTACACCCGCATGTCCGGCGTCGTCGTATTGACGCTGGGCCGCTTGCCGCCATGGGCGCGGAACCGGTCGCAAACAGCATCTTTTATCTTCAGGGTCACAAAATCAAGACTGCGCAGGGGGCAGCGGATGGCGCTCACCTTTACACGGAAGGTCCGCTCGGCATCGAACCATTCCTGCCAGGGCAGGGCGTAGGCAGCGTCGTAGATATCCTTCTCGCTGCGGTAGCGTTGATCCGCCAGCTTCCACAAAATGCGGCTGGCGATGCGGCTTTGCAGGTTGGTGCGGTAGCATAAGGCCTTGTCACCGGAAAAGGCAACACCGCCGTCGGTGGTTTTGATCGCGGCAGCGCCGAGGGTTTCCAGCTCGGTCGCCAGAACGGCTTCGAGGCCGCGCGGGCACGGGGCGAAGAATTGATGGGTGGTTTTCATGATGTTTGAGTAATTACCAAATATTTACCTGACATTACCACGCAACCTGTGACTACGTAAAGCTCGCTGTGGTGAAAAATGTCACATCCTAAGACATCCTAAAGTATTCCATTATATTGCCGATAATATTTGCTGGAGGCATGTCATGATTTCAGGTATCAGCGCATCAATCGCTGGCATTCAGGCCGCGAAGAAAATGCAGGACGTTTCAGCCAATAACGTCGCCAACAGTACGACCAATAATTTCAAAAAAGATATCGCCACGGCCCTCGAGGGTGAAGACGGCGGTGTAACGGTCGAACTGTCAACAAGCATTGAGCCGGGTCCGATGATTCAGGAGCCCGAGGGCGAGATTGTCGAAGCTTCAAACGTGAACCTGGCCGATGAGATGACCACCCAGATGGTTATCAGCAAGTACCACGCATTTAACGTGGCCGCGCTCAAGACCTCCAACGAAATGCTCAAGAGCGTGCTCGACATAGTCGCCTAACTAATCCCTTCCAATCGTCTCGCAATAAGCCGTCACACCGGTGCAAACCGGTGTTCAGAGGTTTTGCAACCTATTGATAAACACTGGATTCCGGCGTTCGCCGGAATAACAAGCGTATTGCGGTTCATGCTTTTCTCGACCCTACCAACTCGCCCACGCATTTCCCGATTAGATGCCTTTGCCAAATCCATGCCCACCATGTATTATGGCAGACATGGAAAACATGCCTCTCTTAAAAGACCTCGTCATACTGATGGCTGCGTCGGTCTTCGTCTCGATGATATTCCATCGTCTGGGGCTGCCGACCATCATCGGTTTTCTGATCACGGGAACGATCATCGGCCCTTACGGCGCCGGACTGGTGACCAAGGTCGACGACGTTGACCACCTGGCCGAGATCGGCGTGGTTATGCTGCTGTTCATCATTGGCCTCGAATTCTCCATTACCCGCATGATCCGGCTCAAGCGAGAAGGGATTGTGGGCGGAGGCTTGCAGGTCCTCCTTACGGCCCTTATCGGCTTTGGAATTGCAGCGGCCATGGGGCTGCCTATGAACCAGTCGGTCCTTATCGGCTTCGTGGTTGCCCTGAGTTCCACCGCTATTGTGCTCAAAATCCTCGGTGACCGCGGTGAAATAGACTCCTCGCAGGGGAACCTGTCCATCGGCATACTGCTGTTTCAGGACCTTTGCGTCGTTCTGATGATCATCATCCTCCAGACCATGGGACAAAATGGCGAAACAACGCTTCTTTCGGTAATCATCCCGCTTCTCGTCGCGGTAGCGGCCATCGCGGTGATTGTAACGGCATCGTTCTTCGCCGTGCCGCGCCTTCTGCATCATGTGGTGAAGCTGAGAAACCGTGAGGTATTTCTCCTGACCGTCCTCTTCCTCTGCTTCGGCACGGCCTGGCTTACCTCTGCCTTTGGCCTCTCCCTGGCTCTGGGCGCCTTTGTTGCCGGGCTGGTTATCTCGGAGTCGGAGTACAGCCACCAGATCGTGGCCGAGTTGCTCAGTTTTCGCGATATTTTTCTGAGCCTTTTTTTCATCTCCATCGGGATGCTGCTTGACCTCAACTACTTCATGCAGCACCTGCCGATGCTGGTGGCCGTTGCAGTGGGGATTATCCTCTGCAAGACGGTTATTACGGTAGGGGTGAGCCAGATGCTTAAATACCCGCTGCGGCTGTCCATCATGGCGGGGCTGGGGCTGGCCCAGATCGGGGAATTTTCCTTTGTGCTGCTGAGGATGGGAGAGGACTACAAGCTCCTGACGCCGGAGGTATACCAGACACTGCTGGCCGCCTCGATTCTGACCATGGCGGTGACGCCCCAGCTTATCCGCAGCTCGGCGGCAATCGCGGGCAAGGTTGCTCAAATACTGAAGATAAAGGCACACGCTGTCGAGCCCCACGCAAGGACCACAATGCAGGACCACGTCATCATCATCGGGTATGGGGTCAACGGCCAGAACCTGACGAGCGTCCTTAAAAAGGTGGGGATCGAGTTCGTCGTGCTCGACCTGAACTGGGAGCGAATAAAGCTGGCGCGGGATGAAGGGCATAAGGCATTCTTCGGCGATTCGACCCGCATAGAACTTCTGCACAAGATGGGCGTCGAGAAGGCGCGGATGCTGGTGGTGGCCATCTCCGACCCGCTGACAACGCGGCTTACCCTCAAGCTGGCCCGGGAACAGAACCCGAAGCTCTACATACTTGTGAGGACCCGCTATATCAGCGAGGTGGAGGACCTTTATAAACTGGGGGCAAACCAGGTAATACCCGAGGAGTTCGAGACGTCGGTGGAGATATTCTCCCGGGTGCTCAGGGAATACCATATCCCCAACAACATCATCCAGAACCAGATCGATATCATCCGCCACGAAGGCTACGCCATGCTCCGGGGCACCTCCCTGAGCCGCGAAAAAATGATGGAGATCACTTCCATACTGGCCGCAAGCGTGACCGACACCTTCTATGTCGCCGACAACTCACCTCTCATCGGCAAGACTCTGGCTGACCTCGACCTGAAGAGAAAGAGCGGCACCATGGTCATCGCCGTGGTCAAGCTGACCAAGGCTCGCCCCAATCCCCCATCGGATTACCGGATAGAAGCCGCCGACACGCTGGTCCTTCTGGGCAGCCATGCCGAGATGGACCGGGCAGGCCAGATTTTGAAAGGCGGCGGAGAACTGCCGCCGGTCATACCCTAACCCGCCCTACTGCCCGCTTCAGGCACCCCGCTGCCATTAAATCTATGCCGGGGATGTTGGCAATTTCATATGATATACTTATATTGCGACTTGACTCTACTGCCGTCCTTTTCACCCTAAACGGTGGCATTGCTTATGACTGACAGGGCTTCAGGCAATATCCGCCTGGGATTAATGGCGCCCCTTACAGGCCTCGTGGAACTTTACGGCCCCGAAATACGCTGGGCCGGCACAATTGCCTGTGAGGAAGTAAACGAGCGAGGAGGTGTCCTTGGAAGACCCCTCGACCTGGTTATCGTTGACGACGGAAGCCTTCCGGCCACTGCGGTTCCCGCGGCGGAAAGACTGATAGAACGGGAACACTGCGCCGCCATTATCGGCAACCTCCTCTCCAACTCCCGCATCTCGGTGGCATACCAGGTAGCGGAGCCGCGCCGGATACCTTACCTTAACTTTTCGTTTTATGAAGGCAGCATCTTCAGCCGCTATTTTTTTCACTTTGCGGCCCTTCCCAACCAGCAGATCGACAAGATGATCCCCTACATGGCCGCCCGCTTCGGCCCGAAGATGTTCTTTGCCGGCAGCAACTACGAGTGGCCCCGCGGCTCTCTCGACGCGGCGCGACAGGCCCTTGAAAGGATCGGCGGAGAGATCGTGGGCGAAGAGTATATCCCCATCGGATCGTCCGACGTGGAACCTCTCCTCGGGCAGATCGCCAGATCCGGCGCCGATGTCCTCGTGCCCTATTTTGCGGGGGCCGACCAGATCAACCTGCTGACCAGATTTACTGAAATGGGTCTCAAGGACAGAATGGCTGTTGTCATGGGGCATTACGATGAAGCCATGGTGCGGTACCT
>JAOUDF010000191.1 GCA_029859385.1 Nitrospirota bacterium | reverse complement strand
AGGTTTCGGGCCGCGGCGAGCTGCACCTTTCGATCCTCATTGAAACAATGCGGCGCGAGGGGTACGAGTTCCAGGTTTCCCGGCCGCAGGTTATCTACAAGCAGATCGACGGCGTGCTGCACGAGCCGATGGAGCACCTTACCCTCGACCTGCCCGAGGAGTTTCAGGGCGGCGTCATCGAGCTGCTGGGCAAAAAGAAGGCGGTGATGAGCGGCATGACGACCGACGCCAACGGCCGCGTGAAGCTGGAGTTCGTGGTCCCGGCGCGGGGCCTGATCGGCTTCAGGAACATCTTCCTCACCGAAACCAAGGGCGAGGGGATCATGCACCACAACTTCCACGGCTACGAGCCGTTCAGGGGCGAGATTCCCCACCGTACCCAGGGGGCGCTGATCTCCATGGAAGACGGCGTCATTGTTGCCTATGCACTGTTCAACCTGCAGGACCGCGGGGTAATGTTCGTCGATCCAGGGGACAAGGTCTACACGGGGATGGTCATCGGCGAGCACTCGCGCGACAACGACCTCGACGTGAACGCCTGCAAGACGAAGAAGCTCACCAACATGCGGGCATCGGGCAGCGACGAAAACATCCGGCTTACCCCTCCCATCAAGATGAGCCTGGAGCAGGCCATCGGCTGGATCAACGACACCGAGCTGGTGGAGCTGACCCCCAAGAGCATACGCCTGCGCAAGCGCTACCTCGACGCCAACGAGCGGAAAAAGATGGATAAGATGGTAGCGAAGGCATAAACAAAAAAACCCGGCTGGCCTTGAAAGGCTGCCGGGTTTTTTATTTTGTAGCTACCTGAATTGAGGAATCAGCGCCTTTTCCTGCGCACCATCCCCGCGACGCCGACAAGACCGGTGGCCATGAGCACGAAGGTGCCGGGCTCGGGAACAGGGTTTGTCGGCGGGGTTGCGGAGACATTTAGATAGTCATTGCCACATCCCATGGTCCAGTGCAGCGTAACTGGCAAATCGGCCATCAGGGGGAGCAAACTCCTGTCAAAAGCCCCCTCCAGCACGTAGGAATAGCCGCCATCCTTGTTATTGCTCAGGTTATACCATTTCCCGTATTTTCCTGTAAAAGACCCGATCATTACGCCTGTCTTCATCTGGAATGGATCGGCCTCGCTATGCTGGGCGTAGTACGAGTTCTGCCATTGCGTTACCTGGTATAGGGTATACGTCACTACCTTGGTGGTGGTATTGATGGCAAAATCGATGGCGTATTCATAAAACGAGTCGCCATCCACATTTAGCGCGAAGTCTCCCGGGCCGAAATAAGTGCTGCCTGACCAACGGCCGTTCTTAACGTCAAAACCGGTCTGCAGGCCAAAATAAACCGTATCGTCGGTTATCTGAAGGCCCAGGTATTCCACGTCATAGGCTTGTCCGCCGTACCCCGGCCCCACATACCCGTTCTTCCCGACGCCGTCATCCGACGCATAGCTTCCCGACCATTCTGCCATGCCGAAGGTACCATCCACGGTAATGGCGCTGGCAGGAATGGTGGAACACAAGAGTAAAACCCCTGCTATTATGGAAACCAGCTTTTTCATCAATTCTTCTCCAATAGAGGACTTTGTTGAATGCTACCTTCAACCCAAAAGTGCAACTTTCAGGCCAAAGAGCAAATATCAACGGCAATTCAAGCCCCATCACACTTTGCCGCGAGGAGGGTCGACAGAGTGACTTAATTTATCCGCTAAATTTGCCCTAACAAGGAGCGATGCCCCCCTAACTATCTGATTCTTTTAGGTACATTGGCATACCAACATTATCTCATCCAAGAATCAGGGTGGGGCGAGTGACCACCGCCATTTTCCGCCTGACCCGTGAAACGAAAACAGTAATGGAGAAACCCGGCCAAAATCCGTATAATGCTATTCTTTGCGCTAGATGATGGAGTTGGGCATGGAAGAAGAGGCAGTCGTCATATCGGTACAGGGTGAGAACGCCACGGTCCGCATCATGCGGTCGGGTAGCTGTGACGGCTGTTCGGCAAAGTCGACCTGCGGCACGGGGAGCAGCGGCGAGGAGAAGGTCACCGAGGCGCTCAACCCGGTAGGCGCGGCCCCGGGCCAGCGGGTGATCATCTCCATCAAACCCGGCGTGGTGCTGAAGGCCTCACTCATCGTCTACCTGTTGCCTATTTTGGTCCTCATTGGCGGCGCCATCCTCGGCAAGGAGATGGCTACCAGCATGGGGAACGAGGCTCAGTCGGACTTCTGGGCGGCGGTGGTCGGTTTTTCGCTCATGGCCATAGTCTTCGCGGTCCAGTGGCTCTGGAACAAGAGGGCATCGACGGCCCGGGAATATATGCCCACCATCATCAAGGTCGCCTGATACGATAATTCACCCGACATAACCTACGCTCTTCGCTGACCATGAAATTCGAAAAAATCGAAATCATCGGATTCAAATCCTTCGCCGAGAAGACGGTTGTCCAGTTCCAGCCGGGCATGACGGCCATCGTCGGCCCCAACGGCTGCGGCAAGAGCAACATCGCCGACGCCATCCGCTGGGTACTGGGCGAGCAGAGCGCCAAACAGATGCGCGGCGAGCGGATGGACGACGTCATCTTCGCCGGGTCGACCAAGCGCAAGCCCACCGGCCTGGCCGAGGTCTCGCTGACCATCAGCGGGGTCGAGGGGAAGATCAGCTCGGAGTTCGGCGAGTTCACCGAACTGACCATCACCCGCCGCCTCTACCGCTCCGGCGAGAGCGACTACCTCATCAACAAGGTCCACAGCCGCCTCAGGGACATCCGCGACATATTCCTCGACACCGGTGTCGGCGCCCGCGCCTTTGCCATCATGGAGCAGGGCCGCATCGACGCGGTGCTGACCAAGGAGCCGGAAGACCGCCGCTTCATCATCGAAGAGGTGGCCGGTATCATGAAATACAAGGCCCGCAAGACCGAGGCCCTCTCCCGCCTGGAATCCACCGAGCAGAACCTCGTCCGGGTCCGCGACATCATCGCCGAGATAAAGCGGCAGCTGGGCTCCCTCGAACGACAGGCGAAGAAGGCCGAGCGCTACCACACCCTCCAGCAGCAGTTGAAAGAGGCCGAGCTGATCATCGCCCGCCGGACCTGGGTGTCGCTGGCTGCCCGGCGGCGGGAACATGAGACCGAGACCGAATCCCTGCGCGCACGGGACGCGGCGGCCGAGGCAGCAGCGACGACGCTTGAAAACAGGATTGCCGAGCACCGGCTGCACCTGGCCGAGGCGGAAAAGGCTGTCACTGACACCCAGCAGGGCGTCCACTCCCTCGAGAAAGATATCCAGCAGGCGGAGTCTTCCATTACCCTCGCCCGTAGCCAGGTAATTTCTGCCACGGAGCGGGGGGCGCGGGCCAAGGCCGAGGCAGAGCGGCTGGAGGCCGACCTTCAGAACACGACGCTGCTCATGGAGCAGCAGGAGAAGGAGCGGGCCGAGGCCGAGGCAACGCTGGCTCAGGAACAGAAGAACCTCCTCGAAAGGAACACCATCCTCCTCGAAAAATCGAAGGGGCTGCGACAGCGGGAGACAGCTCTCGACGAGGACAAGTCCGAGCTGTTTCATCTGGCCCAGAAGATAAGCGACGCGCGTAATCGAATAGCGGCTTGGGAGGCCAAGGAGCAGAACCTGAGCCACCGGGAGGAGCGGCGCGACACTGAGCTCCGCGAAACCCAGCGGGAGCTGGCTTCCAACGAAGAGGCCCTCTCCATAAAGCGGGAGGCCGAGGCAAAGGTCCGGGCGACCCTTGAAAAACACAAGCAGGAGCAGCAGGAGATCGCCGAGGCACTCAGGGAAAACACCGAGAAGTTGCGCCAGTGCCGGCAGGAGCTGGCCGCCGGACGCGACACCATCACCCGCACCGCTTCACGCCTCAACTCGCTTCAGGAGCTGGAGCAGAACCTCGAAGGATTCCAGGACGGCGTCAAGGCCGTGATGAAGTCGAAGAAGGAGACGCTGGAGGGTATCCGAGGCGTCGTGGCCCAGTTCCTCATCGCATCGCCCGGCTACGAAGTGGCCATCGAGGCGGCGCTGGGCGACCGGCTCCAGCATGTGGTGGTGGATGACCAGCGGCGGGGCGGTTCGGCCATCAACTTCCTCAAGAGCGGCAACGCGGGGCGGGCGACGTTTCTCCCTATGAACCCCCGTAATGGGCGAACACAGAGGTTCGCCCCTACAGATATCAAAAACGACAGCGGCGTAATAGGCCGCGCCCTCGACCTGCTGGAGTGCCGCGACGGCTACCGTGATGTGGTCGAGCACCTCCTGGGCGACGTGGTCATCGTCCGCGACCTCGATGCCGCCATGGCCATCTGGGACAAGGAGACCCCCGCCTGCACCCTCGTCACCCTTGACGGCGAAGTGGTCTACCCCTCGGGGGCGATCACCGGGGGCGGCGGTGAAAAACTCAAAGGGGGCCTCCTTTCCAAGAAGCGCGAGATCAAGGACTTGCAGGAGGCGTTGCGCCGGGCCGAGGAGGAACATGCCGCCCTCGCAAAGCGGGAAGAGGAGATGGTGACCACCGAAAAGAATCTGGCCGCCCGCCGGGACGAGCTGGTCAAGACCCTCCACGCCGTGCAGATCGAAGAGGTGCACTGCCAGAAGGACATCGCCGCCCTTATGACCGAGGCCGGGCGCCTCGGCAAAAAAAAGGAGCTGCTGGAGTTCGAGCAGCAGGAAACCAAGCGGGAGCGTACCGACCTGGCGCAGAAGATCGGCGAGGTGGAAGAGACCATCACCAGCCTGACCCAACGGAAAGAGGCCCTGGAAGCGGGCATAGGCGAGAAACAGGAAGAGCTGGGCTGGCTCAGGGACGAGGTGGAGGAGATGCGCGAAGAGGTCACCCGCCTCACCGTCA
>JAOUDF010000190.1 GCA_029859385.1 Nitrospirota bacterium | reverse complement strand
AGAGGGTACCGTTGATCTCCACCTTCCACTCCCTTTGCCTCATGATTCTCAAGAACGAGATAGAACACCTGGGGTACCGGAAAAACTTCACGGTATACGGCGCCTCGGACCAGATTTCTTTAGTGCGCAACCTCATGTCGGACATAACGGTGCCGGATCGGAGCTTCAAGATCGATTCGATCATGGAGCATATCAGCCGGGAGAAAAACGGCATGCCGTCATTGAGCGGGGAATCGGACGCCGCTTTCTCCTCCGTTTCCCAATCGGTCGCGGGCAAATACCAGGAGGCCCTGAAGGCCTTCAACGCCGTCGATTTCGACGACCTCATCCTGCTGACCCTGAGACTCTTCCGGGAACATCCCGATGTCCTGGTCAAGTACCATAACAGGTTCAAATACATCATGGTCGATGAATACCAGGACACTAACCGTGTTCAGTACGACTTCATAAGGCTCCTGGCCGGCCCCCGCAGAAATCTCTGCGTAGTGGGGGACGACGACCAGTCGATCTACGGCTGGCGTGGTGCGTCATTGGACAATATCCTCGGCTTCGAGAAAGACTTCCACGGCGCGAAGGTCGTCAGGCTGGAACAGAATTATCGCTCCTTCGGGAACATCCTCAAGGCAGCCAACGGTGTAATAAAAAACAACAGGCACCGGATGGTAAAGGCGCTCTGGACCGAGCGCGGGAACGGGCCTGTCCCCCGCCTTGTAACGGCCCGCGATGCCGATGACGAGGCCCGCTGGGTAGCCGACCGGATTGCCCTCATCCGTTACGAGAAGAAGCGGGCATGGGAGGACTTCGCGGTCATCTATCGCGCAAACATCCTTTCCCGCCCCTTCGAAGAGGCGCTCCGCATGCTGCGTATTCCCTATACGGTGGTCGGCGGGACCAGCTACTTTGAGCGGAAGGAGATCCTCGACATCGCCGCCTACCTCAAACTGATGGCAAATCCCCGCGACGACCTGAGCCTCATCCGCATAGCCAACATCCCCAAACGGGGGCTTGGGCCGACCAGCATGGCGCGTTTGGCCGAGTTCGCGCAAAGGCAGAATATCTCCCTGCTCGAGGCATTTGCAAAGGCGAAGGATGTGCCTGATCTTGGCGACAAAGTGGCCGAGACGGCCGGGGAGCTTGCGGCCTTCTTCGAGAGATACCGCGGACGGTTCGATGAGAAGTCTTCGTTGCCTGAAACTCTGAAGGAGATGATTCGGGAGATCGGCTACAACAGCTACCTCTACGAGGCCTACAAAACACCCGAAGCGGCCGTGCGGAAGATTCAGAACGTGGAAGGTTTTGTCGACTCACTCATGCACTATGAAAAGGAGAGTCTGTCTGAAGGAGAAAAACCCGAGCTCCGTGGTTTTCTGGAGAGCCTGGCCCTTACTGACATGGATAGGAAAAAGGATGAAACCTTCGGGGTTACCCTTATCTCGCTCCATTCATCGAAAGGCCTGGAGTTTCCGGTGGTGTTTATCGCCGGAGTGGAGGAAGACCTTATCCCTCATAAAAAGTCGGCGGCCGATATCGAGGAGGAGAGGCGGCTCTTTTATGTCGGCATCACCCGGGCAAAAGAGGAGCTGTATCTCGCCTGTACTGAAAGCCGCACGAAATACGGCAAGGAGCAGCCGTCGACACCTTCCCGCTTTATTGAGGAGATACCGGCGGATGCAATCGAGCGGCAGGACCGTGCAAAGGAATCGAGCCCCGAAGAGGGGGAAGTCAGGGCGAAGGCTTTTTTTGCCAATATCAGGACGATGTTGGCAGAGTAGCTATAATCAGAGAATCTTTTTGCCGACCCAGACGACCTTGCCCACGATCTGCATTGCGGTCATCTCTGCCTGGTCAATAATTTGAGTGGTGTAGAGTGGGTTGTCACAGGTTGCCCTGAGAGTGCCGTCCATCATGACCTGAATCCTCCGGGCAATAATCGTTCCGTTTACCTGCAACAGATAAATTCCTTCTTTCTCGATCGTTTTCTGATGGGTATCGACCAGTATGGCGTCTCCATCGTCTATAGCCGGGGCCATGGCATTGCCGTGGGCGGTTGCCATCGCCAGCCCGTTGATGTCCGGTGCTAACTCTTTTTTGAGCCACTCAGACCGAAACAGCAAATTCTTTAGAGAACGTTGACGCACCTTCACCGTCTGCACCGTTTCATCCGGTACCATGACATAGGGGAGTGCGGTGAAATCGCCATCGGCCAACTGGACCATGGCAGGGTTTCTTTCGATTTTCATTGGCCCTGTCCCGGAGGCAAGCCACTCGACGGCAACGCCAGTGCAGCAGGCAATGGCAAGAAGGACTGGCCGGGTTGGTTCGCTTTTTCCGCGAAGGTATTGTCTCAGGACGGAATCGGAAATTCCACAATGGCGGGCAAAAGAGCGTACGCTTCGATGGCCGATTATCTGTTGAAGGCGCTCGGGAAAGCTGCTGGCGTCCCTAAGTTTTAATGCCTGTTCAGTGATTATCGGTGCAGAATTCATGTTGGCGAATATGACTGAGTGTTATTTAGCGCGAATTGCCGATATAAGTGTTGACACTCACTTTGTCGTACGCTATATGATTAACAAGCGCTAGGTAATAATGATAACTAGCTTGACATTGCATCGACGACCCATGTTCTTGACATCTATGACCAGATTTTCGTTTACTACGCAATCAGACATGCAGGACTGGCATCCTGCCGATATCAAGGCTGCTCTCGAAAAACGGGGATGGACTCTGGGAAAACTGGCCCGCACTCACGGGTACGACCGAAAGTCGCCGTCCCTTGCCCTCAAGCAGCCCTGGCCGCGCATGGAAAAGCTTATTGCAGAGGCAATCGGTGTCGAACCGCAACAGATATGGCCGTCGCGGTATCATCGCGACGGAACTCCCAACCGCCGGGCAGGCCGACCGCCAGTGAAACGTGTCGATAGCGTAAATAGCACAAGCCGGGAAGAATTGTAAAGAAAAAATGCTGAATCGCCTATCGTTGACGGTACCGCTGCTTCACTGGGGAACCATTAAACAAATAGCATTGCTGACAGCGGATCGTGCATTAAAGAGCAAATTTTGTAAGTATCTTGGGTATGGTGAGAACGGGGTAGGGTAGCTATTGGAGGAGACGGAATGAACAGGAAGATGGTGCTGGTGGTCGACGATGACGAGGTAATACGGGAATTTCTCCTTTTTAACCTGGAAGACCTCGGATACCGGGTTGTGCTCGCCAGCGACGGTGTTGAGGCCGTCACCACGGTGATAGAAAAGAGAGAGGTCGATTTTGTCGTCCTCGATATGATGATGCCCAACCTCAACGGTAAAAATACCCTGAAAATCCTCAAACAACTTAAGCCTGAGCTGCCAGTGATCCTCTGCAGTGGCTATCTTGAGATGGATGATCTCGTTGGACAGGCGAGAGAAGCGGGGGTAGTGGGGTGCCTGAGCAAGCCTTTCAGCTTTGCCGCACTGGAATCCCTTCTGAGCGCACATAGCTGAGACTCGGGCCGGAGCGGTGCGGCGACTCTGGCATCACCGCTATTTCTCCAGAAAACATACAGAAGGCAGGTTTCGGAACTTCTCGTTTAAATCAAGACCATACCCTACGACAAAGCGGTCTTCTATAGCCGTTCCCAGATAGTCTACGACAATCTCCGGCTTTTCCGGCACATTCTTCTTCAAGAGGGTGCATATCTTCAGGCTTGCCGGCCGCCGATTGGCGAGCAGGTCGACAAGAAAGCGGGTGGTATGGCCGGTCTCGATGATGTCTTCTACAATTAGGACATGACGCCCTTCAATGCAGCTGTCGAGGTCCTTGGTCATCACTACATTGCCCGAAGACGTAACGTTGGCGCCGTAACTGGTAAGGCGGACAAAGTCCATTTCGGTAGTGCAGGTTAGCCGGCGCACCAGGTCGGCAAAGAATATGGCCGATCCCTTCAGTACGCAGACTACCAACAGCTCTTTTCCCTCGTAATCCCTGCTGATCTCGGTGCCCATTCGCCGCACTATTGAGGCGATCTCGTCGGCCGTAATCATTTCCTTCAGTTGCATGTCAGTTACACCCCTTATTTGATTATCCTTACCGGCATCGATAGGTAAAATAGCCGAAACGGCTCCCGGATTTCAAGACGGAAGAGGTTTAAGATACATCTTGCATCGTTTTGCAATCGGCGTATTCTGTCCCCTGTTATGAAGGCAGTCCCGCAGGGAATGCCCTTCCATATTCTTTCCTGTAATCGGCTGCATATTAAATGTTCGCCTTTTTCAACGACCTGAGCCTCAAGACTAAACTCCTTGTCATGATGCTCTTCCTTTCCTTTCTTTCCATCGGACTCCTTTTTCTTCTTTACGCACGGGCGGAACGAAACCTCCTTCACGAGGTTAAACGATATACCGATGAACTTTCCGCGGCCATCCAGATAAGCATGGAACAGCTTACCCAGGATGAGGTCAAGGATGAACGATTGAAGGAGTATGTCGAACGGATGAAAAAGAAGGGGATCAAGTCGATCTCTATCCTCGATACCGACAAGGAGGTAATTGCCAGCTCCAATCCTGCGGTCATCGGGAAAACAATGGCCATAAAAGGCGATACCCAAAGGGTCCAGGGTGGCGTTCAGGAGTATGTATCCGCGTCGGAAGGCCAGAGAAATTACGATGTCATGCTCCCTGTGGTGGTGGGGAACGAGCGGATGGGCTATGTGCACATTGCCATAAAGCTCGATGATTTTGCCGATCTGCAACGACTCAACAACATGAGGAGGCTTCTGGCCACCAGTCTGGTATTCCTCCTGGGAATTGCCGTCTCCATATTCCTGTCGGTAAAGTACACCGACCCGATCCATCAACTGGCCCGGGCCGCGCAGCGGGTTGCCGCCGGTGATCTG
>JAOUDF010000025.1 GCA_029859385.1 Nitrospirota bacterium | reverse complement strand
TGGCCTCGTTGATGTCGACGATGACAATGTCGTGGTCGGGCAGAGGGGTTACGATCCGGTGTCGGATCATGAGGTCGAAGGTCTTCTGCTTCATGTCGGCGGTGACATGGAAGAAGGCGGTGTCCAGAATGGCAACTATGGAGAACAGGACGGCAAGGATGATGTAGAAGCGGTTTCTCAGCCGGTAGGCGATAAACCGTGAAGCACGCCGCAGAACAGGCTCGAGTATATGGAAAATGATGCCTTTTCTTTTCATCAGGCTCTCTCGGTCGGTTTGGACTCTACCGTCATTTTGTCGTGGGCCGAATATCTCAAGTATATCCCCAGTGCGCAATCTTCGCCAGATTTCCGAGAAAGCATGCCGGGCCTTGTCGACTTATGTAAACCGGCTCAAGAGACGATATTCTTTATGTATTACTCTTGCCTGGGGATATCCGATAATTAACCACTAAGGAGAACAGCGCGATGAGGATGAAGGGGCGAACGCTGAACCGCGATATGGCGCTCGAAATTATTAACCGGCTCAGCTTTTTCAAGAGGTTTACCTTGCCTGAAAAAGAAAAGCTGGTCGGGTATCACCAGCATTTCTGCATCTTTGACAAGGGTGAGGTAATCACGCACGAAGGCAAAGTCGAATCGACCTTCTTCATTCTTATCTCCGGCCAGGTGAGTGTTACTCGGGACCATGGCTCCGTGCATCTCGCCACGCTCAAGCCGGAGGATTTTTTTGGCGAGATATCGTTTCTTACCCAGTCGGCCAGGACGGCAACGGTGACGGCTGACGAGGAATCAATCGCCATCCTGGTTGATAATTCATTGTTGATAACCCTCAGTCCCGAGATCCGCGAAAAGATAAAAGACAAGATCATCGAGAAATTGGCCGAACGTCTTGACCGGATGAACAAGATGGTCATGGGGTCGACGGTGAAGCCGCGCTCCGTTACCGGGCCTGTCGAGATACGGGTTGAAGAGACGGGATGAAATCGGTCACTCGTACCTGAGTGCCTCTATCGGGTCGAGCCTGGCTGCCTTTCGGGCGGGGTAGAGGCCAAAGAATATGCCGATACCGGCGGAAAACGCAAAGGCCAGCAGGATGGCCTGAAAACTGACGAAGGTTTCCCACCTGAAAAATGTAGTAATTGCCTGGCTCGCACCTATCCCGAGGAGGGTGCCGACAAACCCCCCGATGAGGGAAATGGCCACCGCCTCGATCAAAAACTGGGATGAGATATCGCTCTCCTTGGCTCCCACCGCCATTCTTACCCCGATCTCCCTGGTTCGTTCCGTTACCGATACCAGCATGATGTTCATGATGCCGATGCCGCCTACCAGCAGCGACACGGCAGCAACGCTCCCCAGTAATATGGCCATTATCCGGCTTGTTTCCTCGGCCTTGTTGAGAATCTCCGTGAGGTTGCGCACGACGAAGTCATCTTCCCTGTTGGCGGGAATACGATGACGCTGGCGCAGCAATGCCCCGATCTTTTCCTGGGCGGCAGCAAGGTCTGAAGCCTGTCGTACCTTGATCCATGAGTCGGTCACATGGGTAATCCCGAGAAGTTTCCGCTGGACGGTGTGGAGGGGGACGAGCACCATGTCGTCCTGATCGCGCCCGATGGGTGATTGCCCTTTCTTCTCCAGTACACCGACGATAATGAAGGGTATCTTCTTGATGCGGATGGTCTTGCCCAGAGGGTCCTCGCCAAAGAAGAGGTTGTCGCGCACGGTCTGGCCTATGACGCAGACCTTGGCTGACCCTTCCTCTTCCTGCGGATAGAAATTGCGCCCCTCGGCCACCTCCCAGTCCCTTGCCTTCAGGAAAGCATTGGTGGAGCCGACGATGGCGGTAAACCAGTTGGTGTTGCCGTAGATGGCCAGTGTGTTGTCCCGGGCGATGGGGGCGGCGGCTTCCACTTCGGGGATTTCTGCGCCGATGGCGGCAATATCTTCTTCCTGCAGGGTCGTGAGGTCGCCCGACCGGACGCCCTCGCTTCGCCCGGTGCCTGGGTAGACCCGAAGGATATTGCTGCCCAGGCTCGAAATCTCCTTGGCGAGGGCGCGGCGCGCACCTTCGCCCACGGCGGTCATGGTGATCACCGCTGCCACGCCGATGATGATCCCCAGCATGGTAAGGCCTGTCCGCATCTTGTTCTGTCGCAGTGCCCGAAGAGCGGTCCTGGAGGTTGTCATGAAGTTCATGTTGTCAGGTCCTCCAGAATGAGTCCGTCCTTGAAATGGATGGTCCGCTTCCCGTAGGCGGCGATATCCGACTCATGGGTTACCATGAGGATGGTAAGGCCTTTGTCGCGGTTGAGCCCTCGCAGAAAATCCATGATCTCGTGGCTGGTGACGCTGTCAAGGTTGCCGGTGGGTTCGTCGGCCAGAAGGATCGGCGGGTCGTTCACCAGGGCGCGGGCAATGGCGACCCGCTGCTGCTGGCCTCCGGAAAGCTGGGTGCTGAAGTGGTTTTCCCGTCCCTCCAATCCGACCAGTCGAAGGGCTTCCATGGCCCGCTCTCTGCGTTGACGTGCGCCGACACCGGCATAGACCATGGGCAGCTCCACGTTCTCCACAGCAGGGGTGCGGCCCAGCAGGTTGAAATTCTGAAAGATGAAGCCGATCTTCCGGTTTCTGATGTGAGCCCTTTCGTTCTTTGAGAGGCTGCTCACATCCTGACCGTCCAGCAGGTATTGACCCGCCGTGGGGCGGTCGAGGCACCCGACGATGTTCATGAAGGTCGACTTGCCCGAGCCGGATGACCCCATGACCGTCACGAACTCTCCCGCGCCAATGCGGAGGTTGATCCCCTTGAGGGCCTCCACCTTGACCTCGCCCATGTCGTAGACCTTGGCAAGCCCTTTGACCTCTATCAATGCCTTCCTCCAAAGCTCAAGGGCGAGCGGGGAGATGAACTCCCTCTGGCTGCCTTGCCGTCAGCGACAACCACATTGTCGCCTTCCTTGACTTCACCGTTCAGGATCTCGGTGCGATTGCTGTCGCTGATCCCCGTCGTGACCGGGACACGCTCGGGTGCCATCCCCTTCATTATCCATACCGCTTTGCCCCGGGCACCCTTCCCTTCGGGCTTCCCGCCGCCATTGCTGCTCGCCTGAGGTTTGTCGGATATCACCGGCATCTTGACCCGCAGCGCGCTGTTGGGAACCAGCAGGATCCCTTCCTTCTTCGCTGTGATCACGGATACGTTGGCGGTCATCCCCGGCATGAGGAGGCCTTCTCTGTTATTGATCACGAGGATGGTGTTGTAGGTGACGACATTCTGCACCACTGTCGGGGCGCGGTATATCTCCGCCACCTTCCCCTTGAAGGGGCGCTCGGGGAATGCGTCGACGGTGAATTCGGCATCCTGTCCCACTTTCACCTGCCCGATGTCGGCCTCGTCGACGGAGATGTTGACCTTCATTTTTGAGAGGTCGCCGATAACGAAGAGGGTCGGGGTCTGAAGGCTGGCGGCGACGGTTTGCCCTTCGTCCACGTTGCGGGAGATGACGATACCGTCGATGGGGGAGCGGATGATGGTATGGTCGAGGTTGGCCTGGGCCTGGTGGAGTGCCGCTTCGGTCTGCTCCACGGCGGCCTTTGCAGCGGCGATGTCGCTCTCCCGTACCTCCCTGTTTATCTCACTCCCCAGGGCTGCCTCATACTGGGCCCTTGCAACGGCAACGGTTTCTTTCGCCACGTCCAGTTCCTGGGCAGAGATATACCCTTTGCCATGGAGCTCGGCGAGCCTTTGCCAGTCGGCCTCGGCTTTGTTCAGGCTCGCCTTGCGCTGGGCAATATCGGTGGATATTTTTGTCTCTTCCAGGGCAGCCTGGGATTTGGCCTGGGCCAGCCGGGCCTTGGCGGAACTCACATTGGCCCTGGCCTGACGCATGGCGGCTTCAAGGGTCTCCCGGTCGAGCTGCGCGATAATCTGGCCTGCCTTTACCGGCGAGTTGAAATCGACGAACAGCTTCTCGACGGTACCCGATATCTGGCTGCCGACGTTGACAAAAACCGCTGCGTCAAGTTTGCCGGTGGAAGAAATGGAGGAAGATATCTCTCCACGCTCCACTTTTACGGTGCTGAGGACCGGCTTGTCGTTGACTCTGGAAGACTGATACCACCAGTATCCTCCTCCGGCGGCAACGAGGACCAGTACGGCCGGCAGAATCTTGTAGATGTTCTTCATGTCCGCTTACTCCCTTCCCAGCGACTTGTCCAGCTTGGCACGATTGATATAGTATTCGTTCTGTGTCTGTATGTTCTCGGTCCGGGCAGTTGTCAGCGCAACCCGGGCATCGGTGACCTCCAGCAATATGCCGACCCCCGCCTCGTACCTTCCCTGGGCGATTTCAAGCTGCTCGCGGGCCATGCGGATCTTCTCCGAGGTGATGGTCAAACGGGCCTCGGCATCTTTCATGGCCAGGAAATTCTTGATCACTTCGAGGCCGATGTCCTGTTTTAACGTGACAAGCTGGGACCGGAAGTTGTTCAGCGAAGCCAGATTTTCCGACACCTTGGCCTTGGTGATAAACCCCTCGAAGACCGGTACCCTGAGCGCCACTCCGACGTTCCAGTTCCTGTTGGTGTCGGCCAATCCCCTCTCATAATCCTGGAAACCGTAGTTGGCGTTCAGACCCAGGGTGGGAAAGAAGTCGCTCTTCGCCGACCTGAGCTGGAACTCGGTCTGTTTGATTTTAGCCTCCATCTCCTTGGATTCAGGACGCTTGTCCACGGCCTCGGCTACCAGTTTGTCCACATTTTCCTCGTAAGGGGAGAGCGGCGCCGGTTGGTTGATGTCGATGGCCGTGCCGTAGGGGATGAACATCCGGTTCTTCAGGGTCATCATCGCCCCTTCCACCACGTATTGGGATTTAACCAGGCTGATCTTTGCATCCTGCATGTCGACCTCGGCCTTGGTGACGTCAAATCGGGCCTTGGTGCCTGCCTCAAAGTGGGCTTTGGCCTGATTCAGGTTTGCCTCCGCCAGGGTTACGGCCTCTTCGCTGGCCTTCACCACCTCCCTGGAGGAGAGGACCTGATAATAGGCCTCCTTTACAGTGTAGACCACGTCAGTGCGCGTCGTCGCGAGGGCCGCCTTTTCAATGTCCACGGCCGAGCGGGCGGCGTCCAGCGAATTCCCCCTGCGGCCAAAATCATATATGGTCTGACTGAGGGTACCGTAGACCTTGTAGAATTCGGTATTGCCGCCCCGGAAGCTGGCGGTTGCCGTATAACTGCGGTTGTACTCGGCGTTGAGCGAAACCTCCGGATAGTAGGGGGCTTGGGCTGCCTCGACCCGGGCAAGGCTTGCCGCGATGCTGTTATATCCCGAAGTCAGCCGCTGATGGTTGCTGAGTGCAATAGTTATGCAATCCTCCAGCGAAAAAGCAGTTTTTGAAGTCGGTTCCTTAGGTAGTTGGGGGATACCTTTGGCGATCTGATCCTTCATTTCGGCCGTAACCTTGAAAGTGTCAGAGAGCGGGCATAGAGACGATTTGGGGGCGGGTGGACCATCGGCAAGTGCCGGCCCTGCGTAGAGAAGCATGAGAAGGATCGTAAGTCTCTGTTTCATCGGGTGGTCTCCTTATTCGATCTTCTTGCGGAATCGGCTGATACTCAGAACAATTATACCCAGCCCCAGCAGACCCAGGGGCAGCACGTCCTTCCACAGGTATTCGATGCCGATCCCCTTGAGGATGATCCCCCGCAGTATGTGCAGGTAATAGGTGAGGGGGATGGCGTACCCTATGGCTGCCGCCCAGTCGGGCATACCTTCCCGGGGGAAGATGAAGCCCGAGAGGTAGATGCTGGGCAGAAAGACAAAGAACGACATCTGCAGCGCCTGCATCTGGTTCTTCGCCAGTGTCGATATCAGAATTCCCAACCCCAGGGTGGCGGTGAGGAAGAAGAGTGTCAGGACGTAAAAAAGCGTCACGCTCCCCTTTACCGGCACGTCAAAGAGGGTCACCCCGAGATAGAGTGCCAGCGATATCTGCACATACCCCACCAGTACATAGGGGATGATCTTGCCCACCATCAGCTCGTATCTCTTTACCGGCGTCACGATGAGCTGCTCGAGGGTGCCCCGTTCCCGTTCCCGGACAATTGCCATGGAGGTGAGCATGGTAGTAGCCATCTGCAGAATGATCCCCAACAGACCCGGCACCAGAAAGTTCGCCGACGACAAGTCCGAGTTGTACCATGCCCGTATCCGCATGTCTACAGGGAGGACCTGGTTATGGCTGCTCCCCGCACCCGATGTGATTATTTCCAGCGAGCGTACCTGGCCTATGGCTGCGGCGGTGTTGATGGCCGAACTGGCGATGGAGGGGTCCGATGCGTCGACAATCACCTGCACCTGCGCCGACTTGCCGGTCTTGAGGTCGCGCTCGAAGTCGGGCGGGATCACTATCCCTACCACGGCCTTTCCGCCGTCCACCAGCCGGGTGACCTCGGGGATGCCCTGGACGTAATAGTCGAGATTGAAGTACTTGGAGTTTTTAAAGGCTTCCAGCAGTTCTCGGCTTTCCTGGCTTCTGCTCTGGTCATAGACGGCGGTGGGGAGGTGCTTCACATCGGTGTTGAGGGCATAGCCGAAGAGGACCAGCTGGAACACCGGCATAATAAGGATCATGGCAAGGGTGAGACGGTCGCGCCTGATCTGTATGAACTCCTTCTTGAGAATGGGCAGAAGCCGCGATTTGATCATTTGGGTCCCTTATCCTTTGACCAGAGATACAAAGACATCCTCGATCGACGGCGCCGCGTGGGCAATCCTGCTGACGCCCAGACCGTTGTCGGCCAGGAGCCTTTCAAGCCCGGGAATCGCCGCCGCCGCGTCCTCCACCACCACATGGAGAAAGACGCCGTAACGGGTGACGTTGGAAAATGCCGCCGTCGCCTTGAGCAGCTCGAACACCGCTACGATGTTCTCGCAGGCGATCTCCACCACCTGCCCCTTCATCTCGTTGGCCTTGATTTCGGGCGGTGTACCCTGGGCGATTATCCGGCCGTTGTAGATGAAACCCAGGGTATGACACTGGTCTGCCTCGTCCATATAGTGGGTCGTCACCATGATGGTCGTCCCCAGTTCAGCGATATGATAGATCAGGTCCCAGAAGTCGCGCCGCGACACCGGGTCAACCCCCGCGGTCGGCTCATCCAGAAACAGCACCCGCGGCTTGTGCACAATGGAGCATCCAAGCGCCAGCCGCTGCTTCCAGCCGCCCGAAAGGGTGCCGGACAGCTGGTTTTCCCGGCCCGTAAGGTTGGCCATGGCGATCATCTCGGCCATCCGCTCCTGCTTGAGTTTCCCCCTGAGCCCATAGATGCTCGCATAAAAATCGAGGTTCTCCTCCACCGTCATGTCTTCGTACAGCGAGAACCGTTGGGACATGTAACCGATGTTCTGCCGGATCTGTTCCGTCTCTTTCGTAATATCGAACCCCAGCACCGAGCCGGTCCCCTCCGTGGGGTCCATGAGCCCGCAGAGCATCCGGATGGTCGTCGATTTCCCCGAGCCGTTGGGGCCGAGAAACCCGTAGATTTCTCCCTCCCGGATGGTCATGGAGATATGGTCCACCGCCAGCAGGTGACCAAACCGCTTGGTCAGGTTGTCGGTCGATATGGCTGTTACTTTACTCATGTCATATTAGAACCGCCTTAACGCGGTAAGCCCTTCAGCAGTTATTCGCAATCATTTGTCTCCGGCTGCAACGACGATCTCAGCATCGGCGGGCATCCCCGGTTTCAGGAACCCATCGGGATTTTCCAGGGCTATCTTTATGCCGAAGACCAGGTTGACGCGCTCCTTCTTCGTCTGGATATTCTTCGGCGTAAATTCCGCTTCGTCGTTGATCTGTATTACCTTCCCCGGAAAGGGCTTCCCCGGCGCCGAGTCGACATACACCCTGGCCTGGTGCCCCAGTTTTATCTTGCCGACCTCATTCTCCGGGACGTATACCCGTATCCATGGACGGGAGAGGTCCGCGGCGGTCAGGATAGGGGCGCCGGCCGACACGGCCTCTCCCTCTTCCAGGTATTTGCTCAACACCGTGCCGTCAAGCGGGGCGCGGATCGTACGGTCATCGACCTGGGTCTTTACCAGGGTGACAGCTGCCCGGGCGCGCTGAGCCTCCTCTTTTGCCGCCTTTATCTGCAGCGGTCGCACCCCTTCCTTCAGCAGGCTGAGCTGTTGTTTTGCCCGCTTGAGCTGGCTGTCGGCCGAATCCATGATGTTTTTCGAGCGATCAAGCTCCATCGCGGGAACAATGCCCTTTTCATTCAACTGCCTGAACCGCTGCCAGTCCTTCCGCGCCCTGTCGAGGTCGGACTCAGCCTTGTCCACAGCCGCCTTCGCTTCGGCGATCTCCTGAGTTCTTGATCCGGCTTCCATATCCTTCGCCGTGGTTTCGGCACGGGCGACAATCATCCTGTTCTGGACAAGGTTGGCCTGTACATCGCTCTGCTCCAGCACCACCACGACCTGCCCCTTTTGTATCGGGTCCGATTCCGCCACGGCCAGCCGCTCGATGCGCCCCGGCACCTTGCTGCTGATATCAACCTTGGTCACTTCTATGGTACCTGTCGCCTGAATAACCCCTGTGGGCGTCTGTTGTCGCTTGTCATGGTCATCGTAGAGTTTCCACGCGATGCCCCCGGCGACCGCAATGACGAGAATAATCCTAAGTGCCTTTTTCATTGGTAATCCCCTTGCTTAAAAGATCGATCAGATGTCCGATGAATTCGTTCTTCGAAGACTCGACCAAAGGGTTGTTCTGGTAAAGTCGTATGACGGGACGGGAAGAGAAGTAGAAGATGATCATTGCCAGAATGCTGCGCGCGGTCAAAAGCGGGTTTACATCCCTGAACTCGCCCCGGTTGACACCCTCGACAACTAAGGCAAAAAGGTTGATGAAGTTTCGCTGCAGGTAATTTTCGACTATCCATTTGAGGTGCGCGGTCTGTCCCGACATCTCGCGGGAAACGATCATCACCAGCTCGGGATGGCTGTCGAGAAAATCGAAATACCGGTCCAGAAAACGCCGGACCTTGTTCATTGACGACGCAGTACCAGCAAAATACTTGTCGTCCCACAGGTCAAGCAACCCCTGAAAGTCTTCCCGTATGACGCAGAGATAGAGATCTTCCTTGTTTTCAAAATAGTAGTAGATCATCGCCTTGTTAAGACGTGCCTCGCGGGCGATGTCCTGAATGGAAGTGGCGAAGTAGCCCTGACGGGCAAAGAGATCGCGGGCGACAGAAAGAATGGCAAGACGGGAGTCGACGGCTTTGTCTCTCTGGCTGCGGGACGGCCTGGGCACGGAATCTCCTCCGGAAAGGTTACCTGTTAACTAACCGGTTGGTTAATATGACAATAACTCTTTCACAAACCTGTTGTCAAGATTTGTCTACCCGCTGTTGCAGGGCGCGGCAAGAACGATTCGATAATAAAATGCAGTGTCTGGCGACGTTCAGTTGGTACCGGTATTGTCTACTTCATTGCCTTCACATGGGTATTTGCCTCAACCGCATGTTTCATGGCTTCCTTGGCGTTCTTTACCAATTCCTCATGGTTCCCGGCCTCGCCATGCTTGACTGCTTCGTTCATGGCGCCAAGGGCCGGAGAGAGATGGCTGATGCCGTCTTTCCCATGTTTCCTGATTTCTTCTGACTGTGAATGAAACATACCCTTCTCGATGCGCACGTAACATTGCTCGGCATGGTTCTTCATTTCGTAGAGATATTTAAGCGTCTCTGCCGTATGGTTCATCTGTCCATGGTTGATGACTTCTTTACCAGTTACTACCATGTCACCACAATGGCTCTTTGCCTCTGCTATGAAATCGCTTGCGGCAAAAGCCGTTCCGCCCGCCAGTATGATAGCCACTGCTGCACCGAATAGCGCCGTTCTTTTCATAAGGCCTCCTGTGGATGAATGGTGATTTATCCTTCGATATGTAACACCGCTCGTTGGCGCTGTCAAGGTTATCCGCCCTTTTTCTTCCCGCCGGCAAAAGGAATCATGTCGGTCACGCCCTTGAGTGCCAGCCAGATGCCCATCACGGCATGGCCTGCAATGAACAATATGAACCACACGGCCAGGGCAAAATGAATGAGCCGCACCCATCCCGGGCCACCAAGGGTGTCGATTATCGGTTTCATCATGGCCGGTTTATAGAGAGCAAAACCGGTGACCACGGTGGCGGCCGCCATGACGAAAAGTCCGTTGTAGGCCAGCTTCTGTAGTGGATTGTATTTCCCCGCCGACGGAGGAACAGGCTGAATACCAAGATAGTATTTAATCTGGGGGACGAGCCCTCCGATGTCCGACGGTCGGAAGATGATCTCCCGCCAGTTTCCGCTGAAGAGGGTGTAAAGGACATAGGAAAACCAGTTGGCCATCAGCAACCAGAGCCCCGCGAAATGCCAGATCAGCGGGCCGCCGAAAGGGGAGGAGGCGTCAAAAAGTTTTCGATCAGCCAGCTTTTCCGGAAAGTCGAAGAACGAGGGATGCTTCAGCCAGATCACCAGCCCGCTGACGAGCATGACGACTATGAGGGCCACATTGAGCCAGTGCATAATCTTGACAATGAAGGGGTGGTGGCCGCCTATCTGCGGTACTGCCATAACCTCTCCTCCATGTGTCGCATCAGTTTTCTGGTAAGGTCGATGTTGTGAAAACGTTCGTGTTTTACCACCCTTCGTAACCGTAGCAGGCTTTCGACCTCATCCTTCGGAACATCCCGGCGGGGGCCGAGGGCGTTGAGTTCGTCCTTGTACCGGTCCAGATCGGCGTCCAGTCGCGTCTCCCAGTAATCGAAGAAATCGCCGTAATGGTCGTTGTGGCATTCCACACAGCGCTCACGGACATACTCCTCGCGCTTCTTTTCGGTCTTCTGGTCATGGCACTTTTCGCATTCCATCAAGCCTGCCATTGCATCGGGCCTGCCGACAACCTTTCCGGCCACAATCCCTTTGAAATAGTCCACCGATTCGCGATGGCACTCGGTACACTTGACGGGCAGGCCCCTGTATTTGCCGTCTTCGTGGCACTTGACGCATTTCTTTTCCTTATGGTCTCGTGACAATTTGAACCTGGCGTCGTCGTGGGAGAATGCCAGGTCCTTCCAGTCGATCTTCCTGTGGCAATCGGTGCACTTCTTTTCCTTGAACTGCCCCCGGTGCTGGTCCTTGTGACAATCGAGGCAGGCCTCGTGGGCGATCTTCTTGAATCTCGGTTTGTTGTCCTTAATGTGGCACTTCCTGCAGTCAATTTTTTCGTGCTTGCCTTCAAGTTTGTAGTCCAGCTTGCCGTGGTCGAAGTCTTTGAGCGCCCAGACCAGGCTATAGTCCTTCCATGTCGTCATCAGATGGCAGCGCAGGCAGTCGCGGCCGAACTTGTTGTCGTGCTCCTCCTTGTGGCAGTCGAGGCATTCGGCGTGCTTTATCGGTTTAAATTTACGATTGTAGGTCTTTCCCGTATTCGACTTGTGGCACTTGTCGCACTTTACCTCCTGATGCGCCCCCTTCAGTTCATATTTGGAGTCTTTGTTATGTTTGAACTTGAGGCCTCCTTTTGTCTCCGTCCAGGCCGATGTGGTATGGCACTTCAGACAGTCGGTACCCAGCTGCTCCCGGTGCTCGTCGCGATGGCAGTCAAGGCAACGCTCATGCTTGAGCGGTTTAAATATCCGCAACTCTTTACGGGCCTGGTCGGGCTTGTGGCATTTGTCGCATTTCAATTCTTTATGTGCGCCCTCGAGTTCGAACTTTGAATCACGGTTATGGTCGAACTTCAGAAGCTCGGAAGACTGCTGCCCCTCCTTCGGCCTCCATCCCGCCATGGTGTGACACTTCAGGCAGTTCTCGTCGAGCTTGCCGTCGTGTATATCCTTGTGGCAGTCGAGACACCCTGTTTTTAAGCCGAGCCAGGTCTTGTCCTTTTTCTTGCCGTCTTCACGCAGGAGTGGTTCCTTCATATACTCGGGGTTATGACATTTCTCGCACTTCAGATCATGGTGTTTTCCTTCGAGGGCAAAGCCGGTTTTACCCTTGTGGTCGAAATCATCCTCCTTTAGCCCCGAAATATCGAATTCGAGCCCCTTGTGCTCAAGGTGGCACTTGATGCAGAGCTCTTTTGTCTTTCCGTGGAGTCCCCGCTGTTGCCGGGCCATCTTCAGGATCATCTTGTGACATTCGAGACAGTTGTCGTTGGGGATGCTGATGTTGAGCTCATGACACTTGCCGCACCGGTCGATGCTTTCCAGGTCCTTGTGCGGTTTCGACAGAAGGCCCGGCGACGCGACCTGGCCGAGGGTGCGATAAACAGGGGAGGGGGGGACGTCATTAGCCCATGCCGAGGCAGAAAACAGTGAAAGGAGAAGGGAAAGGACCAGCAGAATCTGCATCAGTAGTTCACCGTTACTTCAGAAAGCGGGATCATCCTGCTGCCGTCCGCCCGTTTATGGAAGACAAGCCGGGCCTTCAGGGCCGCCGGTCTGCCGGAAAGATTTTCAAATGCGAAGGGGACAATTTTCTGTCCGCCCGCCGGAATCGCCTCCTTCATTTCGACAAAGAAAGGTGTCGCCGCTAAGGCCAGCTCACCTCCGTCTGCATCCAGTGCCGTTACAGTAAGTTCCACCTTTCGATAGCCGAATCGCCCGCTGGGGAGGCTGTGGCCCGCCTTTTTATTTTCGATCATCACCGTGCCCTTGAGAAAGTCAAGCCCCATGCCGGTGGTCGTAACACCCAGGACTACCGAATCCTTGAGCACCTGAGGCGAATCGGCGGTGAAAGTATGCTTTTTAAGGTCACGGGCGCGCTTTATCTTCTGCCAGGGCTCGTCCTGGATCACCTTGCGAAATACCGACGGCATGTGGCATTCCTGGCAGGTCTTCTTGTCGGGAATATCCAGTTTTTCCCAGTCCTCAAATTCCTGGGTATGGCACTTGGCGCAAATGTCACTCTTTGTGAAACGCTGATCTCCTTCAAGAATAGGGTGGGGGGCCAGAAGCCCTTTAACCGGCCCCGCCAGTTTGTTATCTACCAGATGGCACGAGACGCAGGTGACCCCTTCTTCACGGAGGTAGTCCCGCTTCTTTACTTCGCCATCCGTAAACACTGTCTCCGGAATGTGACAGGAGAGGCACGCAGTAATCCGGTATTCGTCGGTAACCTCCCGGAAGGCCGGATTCACAAAGCTGTTGGCATGGGCCGAGTCTTCCCATTCACGGTATGAATCGATATGGCATTCACCGCATTCCCGGGCAGTAGTGGAGTCATACCCCTTCTTTACGAGATGGGTATAGCTGAAGCAAGAGGTGAGACAGAGAAGAGTGGTGAGGAGAAGGAATATTCTGGGCATGTATCCTGTTGCAGGTTCGGGTAAGTGACTGCTGCGTATTCTAGCCAGATTTGATGCAAATGGGGCGAAAAAGTTTCATTAAATGATGTTCAGAAGGAAGAGGTTGAAAGTTGTAGGTGTCCGTGCTCAATTGGGGGCATGCGGAATGCCCGCCTATCCTTGCCAATCACAGGGTCTCTTCGTAAAAAATTTTCTCCCTGTGAACATGGCTGAAATGATGCCGTTTCGCTCGCGTATGTCGGTAATTACTGCTGCAGCAACGTGGACGATGATCAGCGCGATGAGCAGAAAATAAAGCGTTTCGTGGGTTTCCACAATGGGAGACCTGAAGGCGCGCATCTCCTTGTTTTTTTCTTCATCCACATTTTCCTTCGAATAGGGCTGTATCAAATCGAGCTGCGTCTGGTCCTGGGCGATCCAGGCCTTAATTTTGTTGCCGAAGGGTGGGTAGTAGATGTCCGTGCCGGCGATGATGAGTCCGGTGCCGGCCTGGACGATGAGTACTGCGAGAAGGGCTGCTATCATGAGTCTTCCCAGCGGATTGTGGCCGAGCCACGCAGGTGCTTCTCCTTTCATGAAGCCGTTGAGATATTCCGTGACATCCTTCATGTAACCTTTACCGCCGGGAAGTATGGCCCTGAATCGGGCGTATCGGTTGCCGATGAATCCCCATACAAGTCGCCAGGCGAGGTTGATACAGAATACGTAACCAATCAGTACATGGAGCGTCTTTAACTCTATCTTGCCGTCATTGGTTATACCAAGCGGCTTGGCGTTCAGGATTACGGTTCCTACGGCAATGAGCCCCAGGACACTCAGAACATTGATCCAGTGAAACCATCGGGTGGTTCGGTCCCATACCTTGTATTCCTTAAGTAGTTCCTGGCCGCTCATGTTCTCCTCCGGTTCCTGTTTTTGATTTATTCAAATCGGCATTCAAATGATGCACTTTACTATACCTTAAAACCAAAGATATTGCTTACGCATCAGGTGGAGGGGAGCAACTTTATCGCGACACCCCAACCCCCGCCCGGTCGCAGTATTCGCTGATTACGCAACTGCTGCAGAGAGGAGATATGGGTTTGCAGTGGTTCTGGCCGAACGTGACGAGCAGGTCGTTGATGATGAGCCAGTATTCCCTGGGGAGCTTCTTGCGGAGGGCCATTTCGGTCTCTTCAGGGGTCTTTGTTTTTACATATCCCCAGCGGTTGCTGATGCGGTGGACATGGGTGTCGACACAGATGCCGGGCTTGCTGTAACCCAGTGTTACGACCAGGTTGGCGGTCTTTCGGCCGACGCCTTTGAGCTTGAGCAGCTCGTCGATCTCGTCGGGTACCCGGCTGCCGTAGTGCTCGACAAGGATGCGGCAGACCTCGAGGATGCCTTTAGCCTTGTTCTTGTAAAACCCGACGGGGTAGATGACCTTTTCGACCACATCGGGGGTGAGTTTCATCATCGCTTCGGGCGTCGAAGCCAGGGCAAACAGCCGCGCCGTTGCGACGGCGGTGACTTCATCCTTGGTGCGGAGGCTCAGAAGACAGGAGATCAAAACCTTGAAGGGACTCTTGTCCCCGGCAATGATGGTGACGATGGGGGTCTTCCACCGGGTGATTTCTTTCTGGAGGCGGGCTACCGCCGGATGAATATCGTTGGAGCGCATGGGGTCTTATAGCATGCGAGACCTGATTGTCTCAATACTAAATCCGGCCTGTTATGAGGAGTAACGGTAAAGATTGACAAGCGCGCGATCCTTGTGCTTAGCTTTCCCGTTAAGATAACCGCAACTTCAGGAGGAGTTCATGAATAAAAAAAATCTTGCCGTCATGGTTTCGGCCATGATGCTTACGGCTGCCGGATTTACGGCGCAGGCCGCCGAAAGCCCCTATAAAAGCTCCGAGAATGCACCGGTTCATGAAGAGATTCTTGCCAACGGCCTGAAGGTGCTGGTGGTGGAGGAACACAAGTCCCCGGTGGCAACCTTTCAGGTATGGTACCGGGTGGGGGCGGTTGACGAACAGCTGGGGAGGACGGGTCTTTCTCACCTGCTTGAGCATATGATGTTCAAGGGGACGAAGAAATTCGGCCCCAAGACCTTCTCCCAGACGGTGATGAAGAACGGCGGCAACGACAACGCCTTTACGAGCAAGGACTACACGGCCTATTTCGAAAACTTTGCGTCGGACAGGATAAGCCTTTCCATGGTGCTGGAGTCGGACCGGATGACGAACCTCCTCCTCGACCCGAAGGAGTTCGCCTCGGAGCGGGACGTGGTGAAGGAAGAACGGCGGATGCGCTATGAGGACGACCCCAACTCGTCGCTTTTCGAAGAGGTAAGTTCGGCGGCCTACAAGGCGCACCCTTATCAGTGGCCGGTCATCGGATGGATGGATGACCTCTCCAACATGACGCGGGATGATCTGTTTAACCACTACAAGACATACTACGCCCCCAACAACGCCACCGTCATAGTGGTCGGCGATGTCAAGCGGGACGAGATCATGGCGGGGGTCAAAAAGTATTTTGGCGACATCCCCAAGGGGCCTGAAATTACCCGAACCATCCCCGAAGAGCCGGAGCAAAAGGGGGAACGCCGGGTGACCTTGAGAAAGGAAGCCCAGCTTCCCTATATTGCGGCGGCCTATCACGTTCCCAACTTCAAGGATGCCGACAGCTACGGCCTCGAGGTCCTGTCCGCGATTCTTTCGGGAGGCAAGAGTTCCCGGCTCTACAAAAGTCTCGTCTATGAGAAACAGATAGCCCTTTTCGCCGGTGGTGACTACGGAATGGTGGGCAGGGCGCCGGGGTTGTTCTACCTCTATGCCGGTCCGATGCCGGGCGTGAAGGTAGAAGACCTGGAGAAGGCGCTGTACGATGAGATGGAGAAGCTGAAGAATGAGCCGGTGGCCGATCGCGAGCTTCAGAAGGCGAAAAACCAGATTGAAGCATCGTTCATCATGAGCCAGGATTCGAATTTCTATCGCGCCATGACCCTTGGCCGCTATGAAGTTGCCGGTGACTGGCGGGCGAAGGACCGCTACATCGAGGGAGTGAGGAAGGTGACCGCCGAGGATATACAGAAGGTGGCGAAAAAGTACTTCTCCAGCGACAACAGGACGGTGGGGATTCTTGATCCGATAAAGCCGAAGTCATAACTTTCGCAAGTTTTAACAGATGCCCGTTTTGGACTGACGAATTCATATAGAGAGAGGAACTTGATGAAATACATATTGGGTAGCTTCATGAAGATAAAACTGCTGGTCCTCCTGCTATTGTTGTTGGCGGCCCCTTCTTTTGCCGGTGAGCCGCTGGGCAAGAGGATTGTCCTTGATAACGGGATGGTGCTCCTCCTCTCTGAAAAGCACTCCCTTCCCATGGTGACGGTAAATGTACTGATCAAGGCCGGGTCGGTGAACGACCCGGTGGAGAAGGCAGGTCTGGCGTCTCTGACGGCGGGACTCCTCGATGAAGGGACAAAGACCCGTACCTCGACACAGATATCGGAAGAGATAGACTTTGTGGGAGGCTCTCTCAGTTCCGGCGGCGGCGACGACTATGCGACGGCGGGGCTTACCATCCTGAAGAAAGACCTGAACCTCGGCATGGAACTGCTGGCCGACATCATGGTCAACCCTTCCTTCCCCGAAAAAGAGGTACAGCGCAAGATCAGGGAAACCATGGCGTCCATTAAAAAGAGTGAGGAAGATCCTGCATCCGTGGCGTCAAAGGCCTTTGCGAAGAACCTCTTCGGCGAGCACCCCTACGGCAGGCCGACCATCGGCACCGAGGAAACGGTGCAGAAGATCACCCGGGATGACGTCGTCGGGTTCTATAACAGCTACTTCGCCCCCAATCGCGTGATCATGGCCGTGGTGGGTGATGTGACCGAAGAGGAGATCAAAGGGCTTCTGAAAAAGTATTTCGGCGAGTGGAAACCTAAAGAGGTCCCGGCTCAAACCCTCCCGGCGGCAAAGTCTTTCAAGGGGCGCAAAGTAGTGTCGGTCGATCGCGACCTTACCCAGACGACCATCCTTCTGGGGCATCTGGGGGTAAAAAGGGAGAATCCCGACTTCTATGCTTTGGTAGTAATGAACTATATCCTGGGAGGGGGAGGCTTTTCGTCGAGGATGATGGATAACATCCGCGACAACCTCGGGCTTGCCTACGGCGTCGACAGCACGTTCAGCGCACCGAAGGAAGTGGGGAGTTTCGAGGTAAGCATGCAGACCAAGAACGAGTCGGCCAACAAGGCGATCTTCGAGGTGCTCAAGGAGATCGAGATGATACGGACCCACCCGGTGACCGACAGGGAGCTCGACGATGCGAAGTCGTATCTTACCGGGAGCTTTCCGCTCCGCCTCGATACCAACGCCAAGATAGCGCGGATGCTTGCGGGCATTGAGTTGTTCAATCTTGGTCTTGATTATGTGGACAAGTATCCTGCCTATATCACGGCAGTGACCAAGGAAGATGTGATGCGCGTCGCCAAACAGTACCTTTCAGTAGAAGATTATCTCCTCGTAGTGGTGGGCAACCAGGAGAAGGCACAGGTCAAGTAAGAACGGCTGAATATTCCGCAACATCCAACTCTCTGGCGGGATACCCGTCCCGCCATATCGCCTTGCAACTTCATGCCCGAGCAAGGCGATATCCCTTCTCTTTAATGTCAGCTTAATTCCCCATCCCGATAATACTGTCAACAGTAAGCCGTTTACCCTCAACGAATGATGAGGGAATGGTAATAAGGGAGAGGAATTCCATGGTTGTCGTGATACGAAACTTCATAACCCTCGTGGTAACGCTGCTGGTAACAATGGTCGCCGCGGTCGCTATCGAGATTACCCTGGACATGTACGGCGTCAGGGGACACCGGCTGCTTACCGGCGTGACGGGAACGCTTCTCATTGTTTTGTCCATTGCCTATTCCGCACGGAAGAAGAAGCTGTTCACCGGTGGCAGCGTCAAACACTGGTTGCAGTTTCATGAATGGGCGGCCATCGTCGGCACCGTCATCCTTCTTATTCATACCGGAACCCACTTCGAGGCGCTGATCCCGGTGGTCACGCTGGTACTCATGCTCACGACCTTCGTCAGTGGTCTTTTCGGACGTTATCTCTACCAGAGCGCAAAAGACGAGATGAAAAGGAAAAAGGACAGGCTGAAAAGAAAAGGCATGTCGGAAACGGAGATCGAGGAAGAAATGGCTGCTCTGACGACTACCTCGGAGGCGCTGGCAAAATGGCGGGTCATTCACATGCCTATCGTGGCGATGCTTTCTCTGATGAC
The DNA here is from genome assembly GCA_029859385.1 of Nitrospirota bacterium. Lineage (GTDB taxonomy): Bacteria > Nitrospirota > JAOUDF01 > JAOUDF01 > JAOUDF01 > JAOUDF01. Next base: position 1,206 of record JAOUDF010000025.1, on the reverse strand, counting down.
GGTATACCATGCGATTTCGGCCTTGTATTACGGAGGGTTTTAAAATGAAGAAGGGTACGTCATTCTGGTTTGTCATGGGTGGCCTTGTGGTCGTTTCGTTTTTCATAGTCGGCATGCGTTATCCGGCGCCCCTTTATTCGCCGGGAGACCTTGCCTCTGCCCATTCCAAGACGCGGTGCAAGGATTGTCATGCCCCTTTCAAGAAGGTGCCCTCCGAGTCGTGCTCGACGGCAAAATGCCATCCTGACGGAAAGACAGGAAAGAAGCTGTCGATAAAGGACCTGCACACCAGGGTGAAGGGGAAGGACTGCCTTGCCTGCCACACCGACCACAAGGGGGTGGGGGCCAAGATCACCAAGGCGATGAATCACGATACCTTTGCCCGTGATTCGAGGTGCGTCGACTGTCATATCGGCCCCAAAGACAAGCTGCATGTCGCGGCCCAGGGGAGTTGCGCGGACTGCCACGGCACCAAGGCGTGGAAGCCTTCGACATACAACCACGACAAGTATTTCTTCCTCGACAAGGACCATATGGTCAGCTGCAACAAGTGCCACGATACGGGGAGCTACAAGAAATATACCTGCCTCAACTGTCATGAACACTCCACCCGCGGGATTATTTCCGAGCACAGGGAGGAAGGGATCAGGAACTTTGGCGACTGTCTGCGGTGCCATCAGGTGACCATGAATGTGAATGGCACGAGAAGGCAGTACGGCACTCCTAAGGTTGACGAGGGTTTTGACGGGAAAGGCGAAGGCAGGCGCCACGATGACGACGATGATTGATCTGCTTCGGGAGTTTCGGGACGGCGGTTCCGGCGACATCTGGATGAAGATGGCGGGTTGACATGAAATAATCCGGTTTCACGTCGGGGTTGATTGATGAGCGCGGTACTGGTAAAGTATCCCTCGCTCATTGACGAAACAGAGTCCAACAGGCACAGAGGACCCCGCAAATGACCGAACTTCATAATAAACCGGACCACCCTGACAGCAATCCTCCCGGCGGAAGCCACGACCTCGACCGCATGGAGGATGAATTCTACGTACTCTGTGCCGCCATCCGGCGTGAATGCGATGAAAGCATGCGGAGAGAGGAAGGGCATGAAAATGATAATTTCTCCGCCTGCCAGAGGGCGACCGGCCGATATGACGCAGAGGCGGTACCGGCCTTTGACGCAATCGTACGGATAGCAGGGCAAGA
>JAOUDF010000189.1 GCA_029859385.1 Nitrospirota bacterium | reverse complement strand
TGAGGAGCAGGTGGGCGAGGCCCACTATCAACAGGTAATGGCTAGTGGCAGCGTTTCCGCTTCCATCAAGCTCTTTCAGACCCTTAACCAGATGGACAAGGACCATGCGACCCGTATCAGGAAGTTCATGACGGATCGCGGTCATCTCCCCCTGACTCCCTCAGCCTGATCTTTTCTCTCTTCATCTTCTTGTTCAAAGAACCCCTATTTATGCTATCCTTATTGCCCATGATTTCATTGGACAATTCTCATTAGATTGTCCTTATCTGAACATTGAGCGAGGTAACCATGGCAAACAGGAATCTCAACAGCTTCTCTACCCGGTCATCACTTTCCGTCGACGGGAAAATGTATCACTACCACTCCCTCAAGACCCTTGCCGCTGCCGATATCGGCGGGGTAGCGCACCTCCCCTTTTCACTGAAGATACTGCTGGAAAACCTGTTGCGGCAGGAAGACGGCGTAGTGGTGAAAAGGGAGGATGTTGCCGCGCTGGCCAACTGGGACCCGAAGGCCGAACCGGACAAGGAGATACAGTTCATGCCGGCCCGGGTGCTGCTGCAGGACTTCACCGGCGTACCCGCGGTGGCGGACCTGGCGGCGATGCGGGCGGCGCTCCAGCGCCTCGGCGGCGACCCGGCGCGGATCAACCCGCTCCAGCCCGCCGATCTGGTGATCGACCACTCGGTGCAGGTCGACCAGTTCGGCAGCGATACGGCCTTCAGGGCCAACGCCGACCTGGAATTCGAACGTAATAAAGAGCGCTACCAGTTCCTCCGCTGGGGACAGAGCGCGTTGAGGAACTTCCGCGTGGTACCGCCCGATACGGGTATTGTCCATCAGGTGAACCTGGAGTTTCTCTCCCACGTGGCCATGACCTCCGAGGTCGACGGTGAGGCGTGGGCCTACCCCGATACGCTGGTGGGCACCGATTCGCACACCACCATGATCAACGGCCTGGGGGTGCTGGGCTGGGGCGTGGGCGGCATCGAGGCCGAGGCGGCCCTGCTGGGCCAGCCGATCTCCATGCTTATCCCGCAGGTGGTGGGCATGAATCTGACGGGGACGCTCCCTGCCGGGACCACGGCCACTGATCTCGTGTTGACGGTTACCCAAATACTCCGCAAGAAGGGGGTGGTGGGCAAGTTCGTCGAGTTCTTCGGCCCGGCCCTGGCCGACCTTTCGCTGGCCGACCGCGCGGTCATTGCCAACATGGCCCCGGAATACGGCGCCACCTGCGGCATATTCCCCGTGGATTCCCGGACGACCGATTACCTGCGCCTCACCGGTCGTGAAGAGAAGGCCGCCCTTGTCGAGGCCTATTACCGTGAACAGGGGATGTGGTATTCAGCCGATGGGACGGATGCGACCAATACGACCTATAGTGAAACCCTTGAACTCGACCTCTCCACCATCGAGCCCTGTCTTGCCGGCCCCTACCGTCCGCAGGACCGGGTGCCGCTCAAAGGGGTGCGCGGTTCCTTCAGGAAGTCGCTGGCGGCGCTGATGGCCGACGAGGCGTCGAAGATCGAGAAGGAGACGATGGAGCGATGGCTGGGCGAAGGGGGGAACCCTCTGCGTACGGCGCCGGAGCTGGCGCCGAAGCACCCCGACGAGGCCCTGGGAGCCTTCGGCATGTGCGTGCCGGTGCGCCAGCCCGACGGCATGAGCTACAGCCTTTGTCACGGCTCGGTGGTGATCGCGGCCATTACCAGCTGCACCAATACCTCCAACCCCGGCGTGCTTCTCGCGGCGGGTCTGCTGGCCCGTAACGCGGTGAAGCGCGGCCTTCAGGTAAAACCCTGGGTCAAGACCAGTCTGGCGCCGGGCTCCAAAGTAGTCACCGACTACCTCACCGAGGCGGGCCTCATGCCCTATCTGGAGGCGCTGCGGTTCCACCTCGTGGGCTACGGCTGCACTACCTGCATCGGCAACAGCGGCCCGCTGCCGGAGCATATCACCCGTGCGGTGGTGGCGGGGAACCTGGCGACGGCGGCCGTCCTTTCTGGCAACCGCAACTTCGAGGGGCGCATCAACGCCCATGTCCGCGCCAACTATCTGGCATCACCGCCGCTGGTGGTGGCCTATGCTCTGGCGGGGAACGTAAATATCGACCTCGCGACCGAACCGGTGGGTATCGACTCCAACGGGGCGCCGGTCTACCTTGCCGACATATGGCCTTCGGAGAAGGAGATCGCCGAGCTGGGCGAACGGTGCGTCACCTCCCGGCAGTACGGCAAGAGCTACGCCGACGTCTTTGCGGGCGACAAGGCATGGAGCGGTCTTGAGGTGCCCACGGGCAACCTCTACCACTGGGACGCTGCCTCCACCTATATCAAGGAGCCGCCCTTCTTCGACGGGCTCACGGCGCAGCCCGCGCCTGTAGCCGACATTACCAGGGCCCGTGTGCTGGCCCTGCTGGGTGACTCGATCACCACCGACCATATCTCGCCTGCAGGCTCCATCGGCAAGAACAGCCCGGCGGGGCAGTATCTCATCGGGCTGGGGGTGAAGCCTGAGGATTTCAACTCCTACGGCGCGCGGCGCGGCAACCATGAGGTGATGATCCGTGGTACCTTTGCCAACTCGCGGCTCAAGAACAAGCTGGTGCCCGGCGTGGAAGGGGGCGTGACAAAGTATTTCGCCAACGGCAACACCGGTGAGCAGACATCGATCTACGAGGCGTCGATGAAATATCAGTCCGCCGGGACGCCGCTGGTGGTCATTGCGGGCAAGGAGTACGGCACCGGCTCCTCCCGCGACTGGGCTGCCAAGGGAACGAAGCTGCTGGGGATCAGGGCGGTCATTGCCGAGAGTTACGAGCGGATCCACCGCTCCAACCTTGTCGGGATGGGGGTATTGCCGCTTCAGTTTCAGGCCGGAGAGAATGCGGAGTCGCTCGGCCTGACCGGTACGGAGACCTTCGACATCGCGGGGATCAGCGCCCTGGCTCCGGGTCAGAAGATCACGGTGAAGGCTACGGCCGCCGACGGCTCGGCGAAGGAGTTTACCGCTACCGTGCGCATCGACACCCCCAACGAGCTGGAGTACTTCCGCCACGGTGGAATTATGCCCTATGTATTGAGGCAGGCCTTAAAATAGGGACAGCCCTGTAACTCCAAAGGAGGAAGCGATGAAAAAAGCAAACCTGCTTGTCCGTCTCTGTCTTTGTCTGGCACTTGCCGTCTCGATGACAGCCTGTGCGTCGACCTCCCAGCAGGAGAGTGCGGGGGAGTATGTCGACAGCACGGCGATTACCACCAAGGTAAAGGCCAGGATATTTGAAGATCAGGCGCTGAAGGCGTTCAATATAAGCGTCGAGACCTTCAAGGGTGTGGTCCAGCTCAGCGGTTTTGTGGATTCAAAGGCGGCTGCCCTGAAGGCAGAGGAAGTGGCGAGGAGTGTGGCCGGAGTCAAGTCGGTGAAGAATAACCTGATTGTGAAGTAGCTGTTCGCGGGGATAACGGTCTATTTCTTCGACTGCTTTGTCTCGGCCGGTTTCCCGGGAGAAACAGGCATGGGGCGGAACTGGTAGTAGCGGATATCCCCTTTTTCATCGCCGATGACCATATCGGTATATCCGTCGTTGCCGTAGTCGGCGACGAGAGGGGCGATTCCGCGGTGACCCAGCTGAGTTTTCCCTGAGGCGTTAAACACCGGCGCCGCGTCCGAACCCTGGTTGGGGAAGAAGACCAGCTCGTGGCCGCCGCCGACCAGCAGGTCCTTCGTCCCGTCCAGATTGAAGTCGGTCACAAAGGGGACCGCATCTTCATCAACCCTTAAGTCACCCCCTCTTGCTCGAATCGGTAAGCCCTGTACAACATTACCGGTCGAGGCAAAGAGGGGAGACTCGTCATTTCCCGTGTTTATGAAAAGCCTTACACGACCTGAACGTTCTCCCACCAGCAGGTCTTTCTTCCCGTCGTTGTTCCAGTCCGCGACGAACGGTGCGCCATTTTCGCGAACCCTGAGTGCCGATTTATCGGAAACAAGCGGCTTGCCGTTGGAGAACCGGGGAGCATCGTCGGCGCCTTCATTCAGGTAGAGCCAGACCATTCCGTTTCCGTTGCCTACCAGCAGGTCTTTTCTTCCATCATTGTTCCAGTCGACCACGAAGGGTACTGCTCTGGAACCGACATTTGCGACGATACCCTGTTCATGGTTGGGTGATAACCTGAACACAGGCGCTGCGTCACCGGCGATATTGAGGAACAGGTAGACATGGCCTTTCTTGTCGCCTACCAGCATGTCCTTCTTTCCGTCGTTATTCCAGTCGACGAGGAAGGGTTTGGCAAGATCCAGATTGAGCTTGTCCTTGCCTTTGCCGCCCAGGGCCTTACGGTCATCCAGCAGCATGCCGGTCTGGTTCCGGGCACCGGTCGTCTCCTTTGAAAGAGTAGCAATGAAGGTCTGCGTCTTGCCGTCCTCGATGACAATCGATGCATAGTGACCGAAGTAGCCGTCCTTCTCCAGGCGGATCACATGCATTCCCGGCTTGATGTCGTTGATAACGAGGGCTGACGACCCTGCCATGCCGGCGTATCTGCCCATATAGGAGTAGTTGCCGTCCAGATAAACCCTTACACCCTCCAGGGATGAAGTAATCAGCAGACGGGTCTCCGTGTAAACGAAGTTCGCTGTGCTGCTCCAGGCAGACGAAGCGCCGTAGCTGTCCACGGCCCGTACCCGCCAGAAGTAGCGGGTGTCTGCCTTCATTACCGTTCCCACGAGGGTGTCGATACCGATGGTTGTTGCGGACATTCCGGTCCTTGAATCAATGGCCTTGGCGAAATCAGCAGTCTCCGAGAGTTCCGTCGCATAGGTGATGACATCGCCCGAGTTGGGATCGGTAGACGCACTCCAGCTCAGGAAGTCGGACTTCTTGATGA
>JAOUDF010000188.1 GCA_029859385.1 Nitrospirota bacterium | reverse complement strand
GGCAAAAATCCCGGAAGGGAGGAGCCTTCCCGCAGCCTCCTCCTCGATAGCCAGTTCTCCCGACTCAATGGCGCCACCGAAATCGCGCCGGAAATCGAGCAGGCAGTTGTGCAGCGCCAGCCCCGAATAGTCGGTGGCGTAGGTGTTGATGAGGATGAAGAGGGGGGCCTCCAGCAGCTTTTCGCAGTGCTCCAGCAGCACCGTGAGGTCTTTTTCTATCTTCCACAACTCGCCGTCGGGGCCGCGGCCGTAGGGGGGCGGGTCCATGATGATCCCCTGGTATTTTTTGCCGCGCCGTACCTCACGCTCCACGAACTTCATGGCGTCGTCCATTATCCAGCGGACAGGCTTGTCGACAAGACCCGACAGTTCCTGGTTTTCCCGCGCCCACTTGATGCTTCCCTTCGACGCGTCCACATGGGTCACCTTCGCCCCGGCAGCCGCAGCCGCCAGCGTGGCCCCGCCGGTATAGCCGAAGAGGTTGAGCACCGATACCTCGCCCTCGGCCTGCCCGATCAGCTTCCTGAGCCAGCTCCAGTTGACCGTCTGCTCGGGGAACAGGCCGGTATGCTTGAAGGTGGTGGGTTTCACGTAAAAGGAGAGGCCCTCAAACCGCACGTTCCAGCGTTCCGGCAACGAGCGGTTGAACGTCCATGCGCCGCTGCCGTCGGATTTGCGGTCGAACCGCGCGTCGACCTTGCCCCACTCTTTTTCGGGCAGGGCGGGCCGCCAGAGGACCTGCGGGTCGGGCCGGTCGAGGGTGAATTCACCCCAGCGCTCCAGCCGACGGCCGTGGCCCGAGTCGATGAGGGCATAGTCCTCCCACGAAGAGGCGATGAGGATGGAATTGTGTGGAATGTTTGCCATGTCGGGCATGGTAGAGGGAGGCATGCATTCTGTCAAGCGCGGGGAACGAAGGGCTCCCGGCCGTATATCCCAGCCGGGAGCATTATTGACGGGGGCGATCACTGACCTCTTTTCTGTCGCCGGTCCTTCATTTGCTTCAGCATTTCGTCGTACATGGCGTCGTGTTTCTTGATCATGTCGTCGAGCTTCGACATCATCTCGTCCAGCTTCTTCTTCTGCTCGGCGGAAGGGGAATGGTTGAGGTTCTTCAGTATCCCCATGGTCTCCTTCATCATCTTCATGGTGTCTTCCATCATCTCCTTGCGTTGCTCCATCATGCCGGAATACATGGAATACGTAGTTTCCTTTTCACCATCTTTCTGCTCTTCAGCGGCAAAGGTCACAAGGGGAAGGGATAGGATTGAAACAAGTAAAGCGATACCCCACAGACTTATTTTTTTCACAGGGGTCACCTCCTTTCGGGTAGAATATCCGTTATTGGTAAGAACTAAATCTAACACCGATTCCAAAGGTGTCTAAGGGGAATTTGCTCATGTTGTCGATAACCGCTGCCATAGCTATTAATGAAAGTGAGATCAGCGAGGAGTTTGTGCGTGCCTCCGGCCCGGGTGGCCAGAACGTCAACAAGGTCTCCACGGCGGTACAGCTGCGGTTCGACGTAAAGAACTCGCCGTCTCTGCCCGAAGACGTCCGGGCGCGCCTTGTCCGCATTGCCGGCAAGAAGATGACTTCGGAGGGCGTATTGATCATCGTCGCCCGCCGCCACCGGACGCAGGAGCAGAACCGCAAGGACGCCCTCGACCGGCTGGTGGAGCTTGTGCGCATCGCCGCCGAGAAACCCCGTCCAAGGCTGAAGACAAAGGCGTCAAAGGCATCAAAGGAGCGGCGGCTGGAGGAGAAGAAACAGCGGGGAAAGGTCAAGCAGATGAGGAGCCGGAAAAACTGGTAGCGCGAATTGGTTGAGAGCTATTGGGCAACCTTGTCCTTCAGCACCTGCTGGATAATCTCGGCAAGCCTGGTGGAGTTACAGGGCTTTGAAACAATGGCGTTGGGAGGAAACTGTTTGAGCGTTTCGGAGGGGATGGCCTGGTCGTTGCCGGTCATGATGATGACGGGGAAGTCAGGCCTGATCCTGCGTATCTCGCCGGTGAGTTGAACGCCGTTCATACGGGGCATGGCGTAGTCGGACAAAAGCAGGTCGTATGTTTCCGGATTTTTTTCGAACTCTTCCGCTGCCTCTGTTCCCCTGTTGAAGGCAGTCACCCGATGCCCCATGAATTCGAGAAGATCGGTAATGATAATGGCCACATCCTGGTCATCATCGACCAGAAGAACGGACGCTGGCAGAAAGTCTCCCGTAACGGCAGGTATAACGACTTCCACCTCTTCTTCAACCCCTTCTCCGAGAGAATGGAGGTAGACGTGGAAGGTCGTTCCCTTTCCCGTTTCAGTCTCAACCGTTATCGCCCCATCATGTTCCGCAATGATGCCGTACACTACTGAAAGGCCGAGCCCTGTCCCTTTGCCTACCTCCTTGGTGGTAAAGAACGGGTCGAATATCCTTTCCGCGGTTTCGGCATCCATGCCTGAGCCGGTATCGCTAACAATGAGCTCTGCATAGTCACCGGGCTTGAGATGCGCGAAACCATGTATGGTATTCGTGCTTATGGCGGTCTTCTTCAGATGGATAGCGAGCAGTCCCTTTTGCTTCATGGCGTCGCAGGCATTGGTGCAGAGATTCATGAGTACCTGCTGAATCTCCACTGGATCGGCTTCCACCTGTCCGCAATCACCACTGATATCGGTCGATATCTGCACAGAGGCAGGGATTCCGGCCCTCAGCAGGTCGAGCGACTCATTGATAAGGGACGCCAGTTGCACAGGCCTGCGCTTGTGTTCCCGCTTGCGGCTGAAGGTAAGCATCTGCCTTACCAGGTCGCGCCCTCTCTGCGTTGCCTTGAGAAGTATGTCGACGTGGCTCATCAGAGGAGATTCTTCGGGCAGCTGCGATTTTATCAGTTCGCCGCATGATGCCATCGGCTGAAGGATATTGTTGAAGTCGTGGGCGATACCGCCGGCCATGGTCCCGATGGTCTCCATTTTTTGTGCATGACGGAGCTGTCCTTCGAGTTTTGCCTTTTCCTCCCTCGCCTTCTTCCGCTCGGTTATGTCAATGAACGAAGCCATTACCTTTCCCAACGTCTCCCGGTATTCGGGTGCAACGGAGACCTTGAGAAGTATATGTTTGATCGCTCCGTGGCTGTCCCGGACGGGCATCTCGCTGCTGAAGATGCCGCGACCCTCGGCCAGGGCGATCAGTTCCTCTCTGAAGGCAGGCCACGACTCTTCGATAAAATGGCCGGTAAAGTGGTCGATCAGCTCTTCCTTTTTCTCGACCCCGGAGAATCGCAGGCTCTCGGCATTTACATCCCGAACGTTTACGAGGTCCGCGCACTTTTTTACTTCGTCGGGATGAGCTTCAAACCATCTCCTGAGATCATGTATGCCTGAAGTTCGTAGCTCGTCAAAATATACCTTTACCCGGCTGAAATCTTCCTCCCAGATGGGAATGGCCGCATCCTCGAAGAGGGAGCGATATCTCTCCTTGCTCTCCCGCAGGGACTTTTCCGTCGTCATCCGTTCAAGTTCCGCGGCGGTGCGGACTGCAACAATATGCAGCAGCGATGCTATCAGTTTTGTGTTGGTCATTGGTGTGCGTCCAAGGATAGCGATCAACCCCAGCGGCTTTCCGGACGAGTCCCACAGAGGAATGCCCGCATAGCTTTCAGCTTTCATATGGACGAGCAATTCATTCTGTGGAAACAACTGCTGTACGTTTTTCGGATAGATGCAGATATCTTTTTCAATGACCTGCTCACAGGGCGCATTAAGCAGTGAATAGTCGATGTTTTCGCGCAGCTCGCCGTTGGCGTAGCGGGCAACCGTCCTCGCCGTCGAGCTGTCGACGCGTATGGCGATAAAGGCATAGTCAACCCCGGCGGCTTCGGCAAGGTAGGAGACAAGTGAATTGAAAAAGACTTCGCCGTGCGGGCTCCAGCCTCGCTGTGCCGTAAAGTACAGGGCATCCTGTACGGTCTTTTGTTCTGAAATGTCAATCCAGAATCCAACGAGTTCCCTGGGGCGGCCTGCTTCGTCGCTTATTACTTTCAGGTGATCCGACATCCACCGGTAAGAACCGTCCTTGTGCCGGAACCGGTATTCATGCCTGAGCTCTCCCTGTTCAAACAGATGAGACAGTCCTTCCAAGGTCCGCTCCCTGTCATCGGGGTGGATGTTGCCCGCCCAGAAGCCAGGATCATTGATGAAATCTTCGGGTTCATGGCCCAGTTGTTCGCGGATGTTTTCGCTGATGTAAGTGGCGCCGTAATCACCGGAAGGAGCGGCCGTATATACCACAACGGGCAACCCGACAAAGAGGCTCGTGAGTCGCGAGCCGGATGCTGCCTGTCCGTCCTCTGCTGCCCGGCGGCGCAAAGCGGTGAGTTCCTCCAGGAGCTGTTCTCTGGTTTTTTCGCGGTCGTCCATATCTTGTTTTATGATTGCGTTAAGGTGATATGCATCGAAATGAGTATCGTGCCATTCTGGCAGGAACCATGCCTGTACAACGTATTCTTACTGTGTATCGGCTATTTTTGAATATTCTAAAGGGCTTTTATGGCTGTTTCCAGTGATTTTTATTTGCCGCTTATCTCTTCGAGTTCTCCCCATCTCCCGTACGCCTCTTCCAGCTCTCTTTCAACGGCTTCCAGCCTTGCAGTGGTAATGGTAATCTCTCCGGCGCCCTTCTGGTAGAAGGCTGGATCGGCCATGGTATCATGGAGCTGCTTCTGCTCGGCCTCCAGCGTCTCGATCCTCTGCGGGAGGGCTTCCAGTTCGCGCTGCTCCTTGTAGCTGAGCTTTCGGGGGCGCTCTTTGGGCTGTTGGCTGGTCTCGGTCTTTTCTGATTTCGCGGCAGGTTTCACCGCCGGAGCATCCACCTTCCGCTGTCGCAGCCAGTCGTCGTAGCCGCCGACATATTCGTTGACCCGGCCGTTACCCTCGAATACCAGTGT
>JAOUDF010000187.1 GCA_029859385.1 Nitrospirota bacterium | reverse complement strand
GCGTCTTTATGATTTTTTTTACGCCCGCGACTGTAGCGTATTTTGGGGTCAGTATGTCGTCTAATCTCGTAAGCGCGCCGTAAAGAAACGCAAAATCCTCCTGCGTGGGGCGACCCGTCGATTCGGTTAATTCCCGCCAGACAGCGACGGCTTGCGCCGCAAGGTCTATTCTTTGCGCGTTTTGCGCCGAGTTTTTATTTATAATCCTGTTCGCCGCGCTGTCGGTTAAAGAACTTATGACCTCGACCGACGCCTCTATGGCCGACTGAACTGCCTCTGGAGATCCCGTGTCTTTACGCCTGACGTAGTCGGCAAAGGCAAGGCCGGCCCTGGCCGATTTCAATAGCGTCGCCGAGCTTCCACGGGCACGTCTTTTTGATTTGTCGTAAGCGGAGCGCAGTCTAAGGTGCTCCGCGCTCTGGCGCGCGGGTTCCGGCACGGACAGAACTCCTGACTCGAAGCGCGCGAGCATCTCGGTAATCGACCTGAAGGACACAAGTACGCGCGCCGCCACGTCGCGGGACTTCGAAGACGAGGCCGATTCAAGAGACCCGTCCGGCTTGTACGTTAGCGTGACCTCTCCGACCCCGTCCATCGCTATTATCGACGGGCCCTGATGCGCGGCCTTTGATGCGTCCTGCGCGTATCCGAAGCGCATGGTCGGGGAGCCCGCGCTAACTATGGACGTGACGCGGGCGTCAGCGTCGTAGTTGAATTCGTAGCGTTCTGCCGAGGAGGATTCGAGGAGCGTTAATTTGTCCCCTTCCTGATCGTATTGAGCCCTCAAGTACGCGCCGCCTGATTTTATGAACTCCGGCCTTGCGGAAGCCGGGTTGTCTTTTCTTTCAATTATCGTTCCGTCGGGCCCTATGAGCTTGAAGATGCCGGTCGAGTAGTCAGGCACGACCTTTATCGAATTCGCGCCAACCCTTTCAGAGGTTGAGTAGAAGTCGATGATCGCGTTCAAGTTAGGCGCAATCGAGCGGGCCTTTGCGTAGCGAGTCTCGTATCCGGCGCGGTAGTCACCCAAAAGCGCGTACGCCGTTGCCCTTGCGTCCTCGTCCACGGCCTCGCGCGATATCTTTTCAAGGTCGTTCGATAATTCTAGCGCCCTGAGCGCGCTGCCCCCGTGCCTTGCGTGAAGCCCGGCGGCAAGTTTAAGCCTTGCGCTTTCAAAGGGCCTGCGGTTGACGTATCTGTGAAGGGCCGTCCAGGGCCTTGTGCCTAGCCATTGCTGGTCCTGCGTGACGAGGGTCTTGATAAGCCCTTCGTCGTCCGGAGTCAGCTTGAAAAGCTCGAAGTCCTCGATAGCCGCCTCGCCCGTTCTGCCTGCTTTTAAGAGCGCCGTTCGACGAAGCCTGTGGTAGGCCCCGGCGTTGCCGTGATATTTTGAGTACAGTTCCAGAATCTTCAGCGCGCTTTGGGTCGATTGTGCATCGGCGGGGTCGAGGCGAACGCGCTCCAGCTCGATGGCCGCCAGGTCTTTAAGCGCGCCGGCGCGGTCCGATGCCGTAAGCCCGTTTAAAAAGGCGCTCTGAGCAAGGCTCGCGGCCTCGTTCAGCTGTCCGTCCGTAACGAGCATGGCGACTATGCGCTTAAGGGGCCAGTACTTTAAAGGGTTAAGGCGCGCGGCCTCCTTCCATATTTTAAGCGTCGTCTCGCTGTCCGTTGCGTCCGATTGCTCGTATAGTTCGCCCCAGAGCGCGGCGACGCCGGGGTGCGCGATACGAATTTTCCTCAGTTCGTCTTCGGCCTGTTTTGCGCCCTTCAACTTTGTCAGTTCTATCCTCAGCAGACCTGTCGTTGCGACATCCGGCTCTCCGAGTTCCACGACCCTTAAAAGCGCCTCAACGGCGTTGAGCACCTGGCCGTCCTTTGACAGCGCGCCGGCGTAATCCTTGAGCAGCTCGGCGGAGCCCGGATGCTCCTCGCAGGCCTCTTTCAGAAGCCTTAGAAGGGCGGTGTTGTCGTCCGTGCGGCTGGTTAGCGCGCCGGCCCTTAGGTAGTAGCCGTACGTGCCGCTATTAAGATGGTCTTTTTTCGAGCCGAGGGCTTTTATCGCGTCCTCGAATTTTTTGTCCGCTTTAAGGGCGTCAGACAGGACAAGTTTGTTTTGCGCATTGTCCGCTTCCGACACGGCGGCCCTTGCGCGGCCAATGCCCTCCTCCACGCGGCCCGCACTGACGAGCGCGATAGCCCACAGGCGGTTTACGTCCCCGCCCGAGCCTATCTCCTTGAGGCCCCTTAGTGCGTTGCCGAACTCTCCGGCCTCAATATTCGCCTTAACGGCGGTAAGTTTTGAAATGCGCCTTGCGTCTTTTGAATTCCCGTAGGTCGATGCCAGCTTCAAGGCCGCTTTTTCAATCTCGCCGCCTCGGTCGCTCATGGCAAGTTCTTTCATATATAGCGTCCATCGATCGGAGAGCCCTGGCAGGTCGAAAGGATACGCGTTGACGGAAGCGGATAGCGCTTCTGCGGACTCTTTGTGGCGCTCAAGTGACGCAAGCGCCGCGCCCCTGTAGTAAAGGGCCCCGGGGTCGTTCGGAACCGTCAAAAGATAATCGTCGACCGCGCCAAGCTCGTCGGTTGCCTCGTGCGGCGTTATCGCAAGCATTGCCGAGAGGTATCTGCCCGCCGGGGTCCTGAAGAGCGGGTTGCCCGGGCTTGCCATCTCGATCAACTTCGCCCTGAAGGCCGGGTTTCTAAGGGCGAGTTCAAAGGCTATGCGAGCGGTTAAGAATTGGTCCTGACTTAGATACAGACAGTCCGTTATCAATTGCATCGCAAGCGCGTCTTTGTATTGCACCATAGCCGCGCTTGCAATATAGGCGATCATTATCGGGTCTTTCGAGGCGGATGCGTCCTTTATATGTCCGTTTTCCGGTAGGATCAGTTCCCCGTATTCGGCTGCGTCGTAGCCCTCTATTATGCCGCCGATACGCCCCGCCTGATTTGGTTTCGAAGCCGTCCTTGTGAGGGCTGAATAGAGCGCATGGGCCGCAAGGGGGTGCGGGGTTTTGCCGGCAAGATCTTTTTTAAGAGAAGCTATCAGTTCCCTTGACCTGCCGTTAAGTGCAAGTGAGCCCCAGAGCTGAACTCGCCTGTCGGTATATGCCGATACGGCGGCAAGGTCCTGCGGCTTGGCCGAAGGGGGCGCCTTTGACGGCGAGCTTTTTTTTAGCGTGCTGGTTTTGCGGACGTTGTTATGCGTCTTTACTCTTCGCCTTTTGCGCGCGGCATTGCCGTCCTGCGACACGGCAAGCAGCGCAGCGACGATTAGCGCAACGACGGTATATGCGGTGGCTTTGCTTTTCATACGGGCAAATTATTATACACGCGCACGACAATATGCAAAAGCGAATTTTTCTTCGCCAGGCATTATTTGTTAAGCTTACGGACGTCGCGTTGCGGCTATCGATATTTATATTCGCAGGGCCTGATTTGACGCCGCATTGGGCGTTAAAATATTTAGGCGCCGATAAGGCGAAGGGGTATCTCCGAGGTTGATCCGCGCATTCGGGATTATTATGGTCTTTTTTATTTGGCTTTTGAGCAGGTGGCTATTTCAAGTAATTTTAAAAGCTGTTTTGCACGTCGACGTGCGAATCATAGCCCCATTAGCGCGTAAAAAAAATCGCTTTGGATAAAACCCGCATAATGAGCGGTTTTATCGTTTTAATGATCTAAAAAGCCTTGCCAGACGCATCATTTAGCGGCCTCTTTTTCTCTTGACATATACTACAGGTTGTGGTCTAATATGTTTCAATCTACAATATGGACGATTTGTATATATAAATCAATTGGTTCCCTGAAATGACGCCGTAGTGTACGGTTTTTTAGTTATCTTTTTTTTATCGAGTTGTTTTTTTATGTTTTTCATGCAACAGGCAAAATTCTTTAGATTCAGCCACCAGGCCTCAATGATCTCCTGCGATCGATAATTTGCCTGTAAAATCAAAGACTTTGATTGATAATTCAAACTTGACAGGGTTGACCGCGCGGTTCAGGTCGCGCCTGTAGCCATATAGCCTATTATATTTTATAATTTTTATAATGATTTAAGGAGGATTTATTTAATGAATAGCGAGGTTTATACGAGGTTATATTCCACGACCAGGGCAAAATCGTCAAAGGACGCTAAGTCGGAAAAGAGCGGGGCAAGTATTATGACTAACGAAATAGCTCAAGCGGAACCAACGCCCGTTGAGATAAACGAGAACGGCAGGCGGGTTCTTGAAAAGAGGTATCTTAAAAAGACACAGGAAGGAAAGCCCGTTGAGACCATAGAGGACATGTTCTGGCGCGTTAGTAGGAATATCGCCGAGGCGGACAAGAATTACGACAAGGATGCCGACACCGAGGCAACGGCTGCCGAATTTTACAGGATGATGACATCCCTTGAGTTCATGCCGAACTCGCCGACCTTGATGAACGCCGGCAGGGATTTACAGCAGCTTTCTGCCTGCTTCGTCCTTCCGGTGGCGGACTCGATGGAGTCCATCTTCGAGACGGTAAAGCACACCGCCCTGATACATAAATCCGGCGGCGGTACGGGCTTTGACTTTTCGCGCCTTCGCCCGTCGGGCGATTCGGTCGGCTCCACCTCCGGCATATCTTCCGGCCCTATCTCTTTTATGACGGTCTTTGACAGCGCAACCGAGGCGATAAAGCAGGGCGGCACGAGGCGCGGGGCGAACATGGGAATGCTTCGCATAGATCATCCGGATATCATGAACTTTATCGTGTGCAAGGAAGACAACGCAAAGCTCAATAACTTCAATATTTCGGTCAGCCTTACGGATGAGTTTATGAAAGCCGTGGAATCGGACGGAAGCTACGACCTGAGAAACCCGCGCGACCGCAAGGTCGTCGGGCAGTTAAAGGCAAGGGACGTTTTTAATAAAATCGTGTCCATGGCATGGAAGAACGGAGACCCCGGGGTCATCTTCATAGACCAGATGAACCGCGACAACCCC